>JBGSHH010000598.1:0-13456 GCA_041752355.1 Pirellulaceae bacterium
ATCAATTTTCGAGCATCTAGCAGAATTCATTTGGGTTTCTTTGGAGCCGCGAATATTTGGGACCATTTCGAGATGGCCTAACTAGGTGGCACATGCCCTGCTCCCAAATGGAGTGTTTCCGTGTTTTCTCAATGGCGACCCTCTTGGTGCGGCACCGTCTCAAGAATGGCGGCAACATCCGCGATTTTTCCGTCCCGAACGTCAGCCCGACATTGGTCGAGAATCCAGCAAATCTGGCGATGTGACTCAGGCCGGTGTGAGGTGAGATATTTCGGCGACTGAGGGCAAGCGAGCCGATCAGCGGTTTACGAGGAGCAGTTCAGCTACTCGTGAAGCAGATCAAGTGCGCGAAGCGGTTGGGTGGATTCCTAAGAAGTCCTAGTCGGGAAGCGACGTGAGGATGCGCCCTCTATTTTCCGAGGTCCTCGAATCGTGGATACGATTGGATGGATGGGTGAGCCTCTTTTCGATTATCAATCATCGTTGCCGTCCACTCTGCTAATCGCAAGCCGAGTCGGCGACATGCGGCCAGCTCTCGATCTTCTGCCGGAAGGCCTGCGGCAATCGCGCCATAATGAGCGGAGAACCTAACACCGGTATAGTCCGTTAAGCCAAATACCAAGAATCCATAGTTCATCAGGATGGAGAGCAGCGTCATGCAAGTCCACTCTTGGCCGCCGCCCCAGGCTCCAGCGGAACTAAAGACGCAGCCAATCCTGCCGTCGCGCTGCCCCCAGTTTTCGATGGGCTGTTGGTCCCACCATTGCTTCATTTGCCAGCTGACACTGCCGTAATTCGTAGGCGAACCCAGGGCGAGGCCGTCGCACCACTCAAGGTCGAAATGATCGGCCTGAGTGGTGTCCTTTAGTCTCACCTCTGTCCTGTCGAGTTGCAAAGCACCTTCGGCGATGAGTTCGGCCATGCGACGCGTATTGCCAGAGTTCGAATGGTACAGCACCAATATCTTCGCCACCAAACACCTCGCGAATCAAGTTGCGGTCAACCCTCTAACGCATGCCACGCTTACTTGCACGCATTCTCCACGCCACAGCATAATGCATCCGTGCGTATACATACCATCGCATCCGCAAAGCGAACTGCCTAGATGACAAATACGCCGCGCGACTACCATGTACGCGCACCAATGGTCTGTCTTGCGTAATGGAGACTTTCATGAACCTAGCGAGTAACAATCATTTCAGCCTAAACTCGCCGGACTCATTCCAGCACAAGCGTGGGCCCTCGGGCTGGCAGTGGTCAACGATCGCCGCAGCTTGCCTGGCCCTGCTGACATTAGCAACTCCAGGCGAAACCATCGCCGAGCCTGCCACGCGCTCTCACGGACCGTCACTGGACCCGGCAAAGTTCGCCGTACCTGAGCAACAGTATCGGCCCGTTGATTGTTGGTGGTGGGATGGAGCGAAGCTGGATCGTGCGCGTCTGCGTTGGCAACTCGAGGATATGCACGCCAAAGGCGTCGGCGGAACCTGGCTCTATCCTCGATTTCATCATTCCCAGGCCATGAGTTCCGACCCCGGTTTCTGGACGGAGGGCTGGTGGGAGTTTGTGAAGTTTACGCTCGACGAGCAGGAGCGTCTTGGCATGCGCCAGTGGGCCAACGATTGGCTCGGAAGATTCGACAAGAATTACTTTCAAACTCAGTTAATGGCCGAGCGCGATCGCAATCCGGCGCTTCAAGGTATCCGCTTGGTGGCCCATCGAGGTGAGTCGATGGAAGCTGGTGAAGTCAGGGTTGACGTTCCCGCGTCTCAAACCATTCTGACAGCATCCGCCTACAAACGGCGCTCTAACAAAAGTGATGCCGTTGCTGGCGACACGCGGATCGACCTCGCCGATGCGATCGTTGACCACGAAGTTCGCTGGCAAGCGCCCGAAAAAGGTTGGTCGGTGATCGTCGTTGCCAGCGAGCCACACGGACTTGACTATATCGGCCCAGAACCGGCGAGGCGTTGGATAGAGCTTGTACTTAAGAAGTACCAAGAACAACTCGGCAGCCGCTTGGGCAAGTCGCTGGTGTGCTATGGACCGGATGAGCGATTTGTCCTCAATGGTAATATTCTCTATTCCGATAAACTACGTCAAAGAATCAAGAGCGAAAGAGGTTACGATCCGCTCGTCGACTTGCCGGCCCTGTTCGTTGATGTCGGTGACCGTACCGATAAAGTCCGGTGCGACTACTATGACACGATGGTCGCAATGCTCGAGAGCAACTTCTACCATCCGATTGCTCACTGGTTGCACGACCACGGCATGCAACAGGCAACGATTGCCACCTGGGGCCGAGAGGATTTGCTGGGGCAGGTTCAAAACTACGGCGATTTCTTCCGCATGATGCGGCATTTCGACATCCCAGGCAATGAAGACTCCGTGGCCAGTGGCGAGGGGGCGTTCATCGATGGCAAATTGTCGAGTTCAATCGCCCATCTCAATGGGCGCCCCCGCGTAGCTGTGTGTGCCTATTGGGGTACTGGTTGGGGATTTACTCAGCAAGAGAATATCGCGCGCACCAACGTGAACTACGCGCTAGGAACTAATTTGCTGAATACACACGGCGTGATGTATTCGTTGATGGGGGGACGCAACGAGTTTGTTCCGCCTGAAGTCCATTTCTATCAGCCCTACTGGCAAACTTGGCGCACGCATTACGACTCCGTGGCACGGCTGAGCTATGTGCTAAGCCAAGGCGATCACCGCGCCGATGTGGCGATTGTGTATCCCATCTCGACATTGCACGCGCAATGGTATGGAGGATCGAAGTTCGATCGACCAGCGCGCGATGCGCAGAATTCCATGTTTGGTTTGGCGAGAACCATTTACCACAGCGCGATTGATTTTGATTTCATCGACGAGGTCAGCATTTCGGAGGCCAAGCAAGTCGGCGCGAAGCTCCAAGTGGCAAAGCTTGAGTTCCCTGTGGTGGTGTTGCCACAGATCAGTACCATTCGCGCGGATGCTGCGATTCGATTGAGAGATTTTGTGGTCGGCGGTGGAACATTGCTTCTGCACGGCGATCCGCCGACGGCATCTGCTGAACGCGGGCGCAACGACGTGAGGCTCAAACGGCTATGGGAAGAACTATTGGGCGATTACAGTGTCAGTGAAGCGAGAGTCCTTCGTAAGCAACATGCATCGGGTGGTCAAACCATTCTCGTGCGCGGGAGTGAGGCCGAAGCTGCGGCAGCTTTGAAAGGGGCCATCACTCCAGATGTGAAGCTGTCCGTTTCTGACGTAATTCACACGCATCAGCAGGTTGGCAAGCAGCATGTGTATTTCTTCGTGAATCGACATGCCGATAAACGATCGCTGGAAGCCACGGTGAGTGTCCGCGGAACTCCTGAGATTTGGGATGCACGAACAGGCGAAGTTCGACCGCTTCACCGGTTCCAATCGCTTGCTAATGGGACGCGTCTGCGGTTGGAGCTAGATCCGTATGCTGGCGTGCTCGTGGTAATGCAACCCGAGGGCCAGCAACCCGAGGTTATTGAAGATAACCTGGCATCGGTTGACGAGATTCGTCCCCAGGGCGACGGCTTCGATGTAGTTGGCACGATGGCGTCGGATGAGAAAATAACGATCAGAATCTCGTCCAATGGCGACAGCTTCGTTGCCCAAGACAAGATAGTCACGCCGCAGAAATCCATGGCACTCGCTGGGCCGTGGGACTGCGAGTATCATCCGACGATGGATAACCGCTGGGGAGATTTCCGTTATCCGGCAACGGACCAACGGATTGGCCCAGAAATGCCGATCGTGAAGTTTCGCGACGAGCCGGCGAATGCTTCATCATCTCCGTCCTGGCATGCTGCCGATCTCGATGATAGTGGTTGGCGCAACGTCACTTGTACCTATGGACCCTATTGGCAAGTTCTCGGGCCGTTTGACCAGAAGCTCGATTCGACTGAATTGACGAAGCAATTGGTTGCCGCAGGAGATGGCGATGAAGCCATTACTGTTGGTTCGAAGCAGCTTGCATGGGAGCCATACGCTTATTCGCAAAAATTTGGAGCACAGAATCGTGATGTGCATCAAACGTATGATGGAATCGGACCAGTCTCGCCGAACTTCTTTGTGTTTGGACGCCCTTCCAACACCAAGTCAGCCGTCTGCTATTTGAGAACTCAGGTATGGTCGCCAACAGAACAAACGCTCTTCTTGCACTTTGGTGATGCTAAAGACAATACCCCGAGGGAAGCATGGATCAACGGGAAATCCGTAGTCGATGTGCGTGCAGATAGAGCCAATACCGTTGAAAAGGTTGTGCTACGGCAAGGTCAGAACTCGGTAATTCTGCGCATCGGCATTCCGTACCGAAAGGCGGCTGTGGTAAAGAGATTTAAGACCGCCGACGAACGCGCGGCACCGAGCGCTGCCGAGACTCCCGTGCACGTCGCTACGTTTGCCGTCTTTCTCGATTCTCCAGAAGTGCCTGAAACGCCGCGCTATTATCCGCTGTCGCCATGGTACCTATCACAGTCCAAGCTGGTTTACGATTGCCGACCGACTGCTCAAGATTCAGTGGGCTGGTTTCGCTTTCAAGCCCCACCGGGTGCGCGGCAAGCACGACTGTCGCTTGATGCCGAAGCCGTTGAAGGCTGGGTCAACGGCGAACGTTGCGAAGTAACGAACGGAGTATTAAAATTCCCTGCGAGCTCACAGTTGGATGGTAAAGTCAGTACGGTTGCATTGCGCGTAAAGAACGTCCGAGGCATCTATGAGGGGGCCGTTTTCCGTGAGCCGATCGCCTTCGACTGCGGCCGAGGAAGCATTCCCCTGGGCGACTGGTCGAAATTCGGGCTGCAGTACTATTCCGGCGGCGTAACTTACATCAAAACGGTGCGACTGACGCAGAACCACATCGCCGGTCGGGTACTGCTTGATTTGGGTGAGGTTCGCACCTCGGCGGAAGTCACCGTCAACGGGCAGCCAATCGGCGTCCGCTTGGCGAAATCATTTGTCTTTGACATCTCCAACGCGGTTCGACCCGGCGAGAATGAGATTCGCGTTAACGTGCTGAATACGTTGGCCAATTACATGAGCGCGCAACCTTCGCGTTTCGTGTTCGAAGGCCAGACCGTCTCAGGCTTGATGGGGCCGGCGAGCTTGCATTTTCCCGCGAAAGTAAGCGTTCATTGCGCGCGAGCAGACGACTGACCTGATTTATGCGGTAGCAAAGTTGGTAATAGTTTGGCAATGTCGCGGAGTCCTTAATGAACCATGGGCTGCTCGGGCTTCGCTTTAGCCAGTCAAGCGATGCATTTTCGGATCTAAAAAGGGATCGATGGACACTAGCCTGTATCGATGCACCCAGTTACTGCAGAACTGCTTTAAAGTTGGGTCGCCCTCTTGCCGTTGGCACTTTTCGTGCGTATACACACGGATATTCCGGGACTGAGGACAACCATCCTGATGAAGACAAAAGATCGATTGCCGCTGGAACTGAGGGCCGCCTATTTAGCTCTCCATCGTTCTTCGGACATGCAGTTCGCCAAGTTTGGCGTCACCGCCGATCAGTTCGTGCTACTTGCGACGCTCGCGCGGGGACATGCCCTCACACAGCGCGAATTAGCTGCTCGCATGCCTTCCGATCCTAGTACGGTACGAGCCATGCTGGTTCTGCTGGAAGAGCGGGGCCTCGTCTCGCGTGACGCCCATCCGACCGACGCACGCGCTAGAACGGCAGCTCTGACTAAGGTTGGCCTGAGCAAATATCGGCAGTTGTGGAAAGCAGGTCAGGCCATCAGGAATCAAATGGTCCGTTCTTTGAGCGCCGAGGAGACGCAATCACTCGTGAAACTTCTGCGGCGCGTGACCGAATCACTCGCGGACGCCTCGACTGTCGTGGCGGCTGCCTCTTCTGCGGATGGAAATTAAGGGACGTACTATGCAAAAGTGCATCATCTTCTGTGGGCTACTGTTGTGCTCGGTCACTGCGCTTTGTGCGCAGGAACGAAATGATCGCCCCGAGCAAGGTAATCGCGCGCAACAGCCGCAGGCCGGTCGGGCGCAACGCCCTGGCGGATTCGGTGGACCCATCGAGCTTGGTCCTGACGACAAACAAACGTACGCCGATCCGCCGAACAGCATCGTCGCCAAGCGTGAGGACATCCCCCACGGCAAGCTGGAGATGATTGAGTATGACTCCAAGACCGTCGGCACGACCCGCAAGATGAATGTCTATACGCCTCCAGGATACTCCCCGGAAAAGAAATATCCCGTCCTCTATCTGTTGCACGGAATCGGTGGCGATGAATCCGAATGGCAACGATTCGCAACGCCCGATAGGCTTTTCGACAACCTGATCAAGGATGGCAAAGCCGTGCCGATGATCGTCGTGATGCCCAATGGTCGCGCGCAGAAGGACGACCGCGCTGGTGCCAATGCTTTCCAGACAGCTCCGGCATTCGCCGTGTTCGAGCGGGATTTGTTGGATGATGTTATCCCGGCCATTGAGTCGAAATACTCGGTACAGGCGGATCGCGAACATCGAGCTTTGGCGGGACTGTCGATGGGTGGTGGCCAGTCACTCAACTTCGGTCTGGCGCACCTCGACACCTTTGCTTGGATTGGCGGTTTTTCTTCTGCCCCCAATACCAAGGCGCCTGAGGAATTAATTCCTGATGCCAAGAAGACTAAAGAGCAACTCAAACTGCTATGGCTCTCTTGTGGAAACAAGGACGGCCTAATCCGCATCAGCCAACGCCTGCAGCGATATCTGAAGGAGAAGGACGTTCCATACGTCTGGAATGTTGACGGGAACGGTCACGACGCGACCCATTGGAGAAATAATCTCTATCACTTTGCGCAACTGCTATTTAACGAGGACGCCGCGAAGGCCGCATTAGGCCAAGCGACGAGCACCAAGGAAACCCCAGCGCCCAATGAGAATAAGCGCTCCGCAGTCGTACCGCCTGAGGGAATCAAGGACGACTTCAAGCCCGCACCGACCAATCAACCTGGGCGAGAGTATCCTCAGATCAATTCGCAGGGCCGTGTGAAGTTTCGCGTCGTGGCACCAGAAGCGAAGAGTGTCGGTGTGACCTTCCGCGATAGCCTGGATTTCGTGAAAGGCGAAGATGGAGCGTGGGTTGGATATTCGCGGCCGCTGGACGAAGGGTTTCACTACTACGCGATCAAGATTGATGGGGCCGAAGTGCCGGATCCCAACAGCAAGATGTACTTCGGAGCCAATCGCTGGGGGAGCGCTGTGGAAGTGCCGGCACAGGATCGCGATTTCTATGCCATGAAGTCGGTTCCCCACGGACAGATTCGAGAAATCTTGTTCCCTTCGAAGAGCACCGACACCGACCGCAGGGCGTTCGTGTACACGCCTCCTGGCTATGATAAAGAAGCCGACAAGAAGTATCCGGTTCTATATCTTCAGCACGGCTTCGGCGAGAACGAGTACGGTTGGAGCGTCCAGGGGTACGCCGGTCTGATTATGGACAATCTGATCGCAGCAGAGAAAGTCAAGCCGTTCATCATCGTGATGACCTACGGCATGACGAACGACACACGAATGGGCGGTTTGCGCGACTTTGACATCCGCCCGTTCCAGACCGTACTTTGCGATGAGTTGATCCCTTACATAGATGCTCATTTTCGCACGCTCGCAGACCCGTCGAATCGAGCAATGGCTGGGTTGTCCATGGGAGGAATGGAAACGAAAAGAATCACACTGAACAAGTTGGATACGTTTTCGCACATTGGACTGTTCAGCGGCGGCAGCATCGCAGTGGGCGACATCGAGAATCTGGAAGCCTTTAAGAAAAGCAATCGACTCGTCTTCGTAAGCTACGGTGGCCACGAACTAGGAAACGATAGTCCGCGCCGAGGTGGCGACCCGCAGGCAAGTGTTGACGCTTTGAAGGGTGCGGGGATCAACGCCCAGTTCTATGTCTCGCCCCAGACGGGCCACGAATGGCAAACTTGGCGTCGCAGTCTAAAGGAGTTCGCTCCGCTCTTGTTCCAAGATTGATCTCCCGGTTGTCATCGCTCGATGAAGGTCCAGGTGAAGGGGGAAAAAGTCGCGATTCACGAAGTCGGAGCGCGGCAAGGCGGCCTGATGCTTCGACATTGTGAAGCGATCCAGCAGCAACGTGCGTTCGTTGCTGCGCGTTCCGCTATCGGATTCTTCACGCTGAAGAAAATTACACCGCTAAGCATCTACATGCACAGCACGAAGGCAAAGGTGACGGGCTTGGTAGATATCCAGTCACTTGCCCTGTGCATCTGCTACTCCTTTCGCGATAACAGGAGGTCCACCATCTTCTGCCCCATCGCTTCGCCGACATCCATATAGACTTCGGCCTTGCCGCCGTAGTGGCCATTGCCGCTGCCGCCTTGAGCCATGGGGTTGGTGTAGATAGTGGCGACGTTCCCTTTAAACTCGGGATACTTGCCGCTGTTGCCGTCCACGGCGAGATGTCCCTCCAGAACCAACCCGCCCGGTCCGCTACTGCCTTTCACGGTTTCGCCCAAGGTGGCGCAGACGAACTTCGCGTTGGGTGCGTTGAATTCCTTCCGCAGCGCCTTGATGAATGCCACGAGGTTCTTTTCATAATGGGCTGCATGTCCGGCGTTGCCGGCGTCTCTCTCGCCCTGCCAGAAGAAGAAGCCCGCGACCTCATATCCCTTACCGCCAGGGTAGTGTTTTTCGAGATTGGCCAGCGCCCGCTTGGCATCACCGATGTCTGAGTCCCACTGCTTGCCGGCATACCAATCAATGGGCTTGCCGTTCTTGTCAACCCAGGGAGCCGGCTTGGTCTTAAGGCCCAGGGCCGGGTCCATTTCCCAGAACTCGGGTTTATCCTTGTAGCCGGCGTAGACCAGCTTCTTTTCCACGCCCGCTTTGTCCTGGGTGACGAACTCGGATCGCTCACTGCCCGGCGGCAGCAGGTCCCAGCCCAAAGCCCGGTTGCCGATACATGCTTTGAGGATCATCACCGGCGCGTCGATCGCATTTCCCAGTGGATGGCCGATACCATATTCCGGGCCAAGGTTACCGCCAGTAACAGTCATCCATTCATTTCGCAGCGGACCCTTTCCAGACATGTATTGCACAAAGCGGACATCTTTCCGCTGGGTCCAAGCTCCCGCATCATCCACCAGATATTGATATTTCTGCTTCTCCTTGACCGCATGTTCCAAGGAAATATCACCACCCTTCACCTTGCCGAGGCCGACCATGTTGGACTGGCCGAGCAAGATGAAGACCTGGACCGGCTTAGTCATGTCCGCCGACTTGCCATCGTGCTTAGGTATGGGCTGCTCCGCTGCCGAGACGGTGGCCAATGGCGACAGGGCCTGCGACAGGGCCAGTGCCGTGAGCGCGATGGAGGAAAGAGCAAATGCTCTGCGCATTTGTCTGTGACTGCTCTTCATTGGTCTTGGTTCCTGTTGATGGAGAGTGAGTTCCGGGGGTGCCCGTCTTCTGAATCACGGGTGCTGCTTCATTGTGGCGAGCATGGCTTCGGCGAACGCATTGCCCATCAATGCGAAAGTCTTGGCGCAGCCAAGGTAGTGGTAGCCGGCATTCGATGCTCCCCGTTTCCATACGGCGACTTCGGCAGGCGAGATCAGTTTAGCCTCGAGCTCTTTGAGATACGCGCGCTTTTGCTCGTCGTTCATCTGTCCGTCGGCGTTTGGGTGGTCCTTGTGCTTCGAGTCGAGAAAGTAGCGCATCTGGCTCAGCTTTGCACGTTTGTCATCAATGTCTCCAAGCTCCTGGGACCAAAACGGCGCGGTCTGCACGGCGGTGACGTTGCCTTTGAATTCCGGCAACAGCGACGGTGCAGCCATGGCCTCGCGAAAGGCGACGACATCAGCCTCCGCCTGTATGCCCCCGACACCCATCACGCCGATGACGAACGGCATCTTGGGCACGTTGAGATCCTTGCGCACGTCGCGAATGAAATGTGCAAGCAAATTCGAATAAAGCGCGAAGCGGTCCGGCTTGTTGTAGTTGGGATAGACGTGACCATCCACCATGTCATTCCAGCCTTGCAGCCACGCGAAGCCTGCGACCTCGAACCCCTGCGCGGCATCGTACTGCGGGTAGACGCGCTGCGGGTCGGCAAGCACCTTTTTCACGTGCTCCGTCATCAAGCGGTAGTAGTGCCCGGTCTCCTTGGCCTTGTCGACTTTCCACTTCTCGAAGTCCTTCGGAATGCCATGCCCCGTCTGCTTGGGATAGTTCTCTTTCTGAAACGAACTCAACTCATACGGTCCCGCGCTCGGCGGGCGGAAATCCGTGTGCAAGCTCTTCCCGCCCCAAGCCGCCTTGATGATAAGAACCGGCTCGTCGAACGCCGCGTCCATCAGGAGGCCGAATGTGAACTCAGGACCAATATTGTTACCAGGCTTTGTAGAGTCCTGGCCGTAAAGTGAGCCATAACCAGCCGTGAGTTTGCCGTTGAGTTCGAAGTTCTTTTCGCCGGCTCCGGTCAGATACGAAATCCACGCACCATCGCACACGGTCGGCTTACCGTCGGCACCGCGCATTTTCTTGAGCAACGGCGCAGTAACCGGATCATCGCCGATGTAGTCGAAGGTCGCAATATTCGCCGGCCCTTCCATGTTGGACTGACCCGCGAGGATGAAGACTTTCAGCGGCTTCGCGTCCGCGCTGGCGGCGGCGAAGCCAAGAGTGAAAAATCCAGCGATTAGTGCCGTGAGTATTTTAGTTTTCATGGTGTAATTCCTGCCGGTTTGTCAGTTGCGTTCGCTTTGCGTCACGGGCCGCCTGTCCGGAGTGCGCCATTCTGGGGTTATCGCACCCTTCTTGTCCTAGTCTATTTGATGCGGATAAGTTTCGGGGTTTCCGTCGAGGCTTCAATCGTAGCGATCGTTTTCCGCACGGAGGTGGCTTTCTGGAGCATCAGTTTCCGTGGAAAGTCTTTCTCCTCCTTTTCGAAATAGTTCGCGATCTTGGTCAGTTCCGGAATGGTCGCCTTGGCGTGGGTACCGTAGGTGACGAGGATCTTCATCAGTTCGGGGGTGCGAATTTGGCTTTCCCAGGGATTCTGATCGCGGGTGTATTTCACGAGAGCGTCCATGCCTTCCTCAATGCGATGCTGCGACAGAAGACGCAGGCCTTCCACGCGAATCCCGTCGGCGAACATCTCGCCACTTGGCGCAGGCTGAATGATCGCCTGGTGGATGGCGGGAAGCAGAGGCTTGATCTCTTCGAGCGAGAGCTGGCGATAGACGGAACCAATGCTGCCGCGAGCACGCCCGTCCTCATTCTTCAACCCGGCCCGCACGGCCTTGTAGAGCGAGGTTCGGTCCACGCCGTCGAGCGAGCGGCTAAGCATTCCGCCGTGCTCATCGAATAGTGCAAAGGACAGGTACCGCTGCTGCATACCGCGCGGGTCGGTCTGCGGATCCGTCTGCGCGAGCAGTTCGAGCAACTGCGGCACCGCCTTTGTCGCCGGCGCACCGATAGCAGCAAGTGCTTCAGCGGCCTTAATGCGGAGCCAGAGGTCTTGATGTGCCAAGGTTTTCCGCAGGGCATCCACAGCAGGTGCTCCACGTCCGCGAAGGAAGATCAAACCCTGACAGGCACCATAGCGAGCATCGAGACTGGAAGCATCGAGCAACTCGACCAAAGACGAAACAGGAGCGTTCTTGCGGCGCCCCAATGCCATAGCTGCGCGCTCGCGCACGACGGGCGACCAACTGCGAAGGCGCTCCAGGAGTTGTTCGTCAGTCAACCCATCGTAGAAACTGTTACGGTCTTTGTTGTTCCAGCCACGCCCGTCATCGATGACGGATTGGGCAGCGGCGGCATCGAGTTGTGGCACTGCGTTTGCCTTTTTGCCGGTGAGATAAAGCTTCTTCAGCGGCATGGCGTAGGCCAGCAGATAGCCGCCGGTGGCATCCCAGCCTGCGTAGCTGTCTTCTTCAAATTCCGGCGGACCCTGATGCAGGCAGCTGTTATCCCAACGCCGCGCGAGGTCAAAGTAACAACTTCCAAACTCACCCATCCAGGCTCCGGTCGCATGCGGGCCGGACTGGGCAACCCCCGGCATCGCCCACAGTATGTTGAAGAAATTGCCGGTGTGTCCGGTGTCTCGCTCCGCTCCGTGGGAGGCAACGCTCATACGCGAGAAGAACTCCGCGCCTTTCGATTCACCGAGCAGATTGAACAACACGGCGGCCATGCCGCACTTGCCGTTGTCGTCGTGGTTCTCAATCCAGGGATGGTGATCGCCGTACGGAATCGCTCCTTTGCCAATGTAAAAGCGGAGCAGTTTGGCACTGCGTTCGATCGCCAGATTCAAGGCCGGGTCTTTCACGCCCGCTTCACGGGCCATCACCAGCGAGATCGTCAGAGGCAAACCCGGCGAGTTCATCATGCCGTAGCCGTAAAGTCGTCCGTCGGGCCGAGCGAACCTGTGGCCCCACGAGCCCACCGCACTTTGTCCATGGGCGGCTTCGAGCGCGAGTCGCGTTAAGCCCGGCATGACCGAATCATCGCCGGTTGCCATCTTGTATTCGGAAAGGAACATCATGACGTAGCCGTAATACCAGGTGGCCATTCCTTCATCGGAGAAGTTCGCGGCCCACTCGGCTTCTTTCTTGATCAGCGGTAGGTAGCTGGGGTCGCCGCTGGCTAACAGGGCGAGCGCATTGAGGGCGCGTGGAATGGGATCCAGGTGCTCGGCATAGGAGGGATCCGCCATCCGCTGGGCGAGACCCTGGCACCCTTGTTCGAGAATGCGTTTGGACTTCGGGCAATCGTAGGGAGCGGTGGCGCTGTAGGTTCCGAGCACCGGAAGCTTCACCACGACTTCCGCCTCCCTGCCTGCGCGCCACCGGGTCAGGCTGAGATTGCCTTGGCCCACTTCCGATTCGGCCAGGGTCAGGGCCTTGCCCATTTCGGTGCGGGGATCATAAGAAAACGGCTTGCCGCCGACCCCCAGAATCACGTCACCGACCACGACAACGCCGTCAGCTGGAGAACCCTTCTCCACCTTGGTGATCGCGATCTGGCGGGCGTCGGAAGTGACCATCCTGTCGCAATAGATCCACCCACGCAGGCCCGTGGCACCGAGATTCCAGTCGTGTTTCGCGCCAGCCGGGATCTTGTCGCCTTGGGTGAAGTCCAGGATCGACTTCTCCCGACCTTTGTCGGCGGCGAAGCTTAATCCATACGCTGCAAAAAAGATGGTGAGTGTAAGGAAGATGACTCGGTTGTTCATGCGGATCAGTTCTAGTTTGGAATGGGGAGCTTGATTATGAATTGTGTTCTTGATGCAGGTTCAGCGTAGCTGAGACGGACCGCAACCCTCTGCGGGACGCGCCCGGTCTCGCTTCTCTCAAGTCATGGCGTTCTGAATAATTCATGATTATACAATGTAACACAACTGATTTTGCGCCAAAACAAAACGATTTCACGCCACGTTACTTTAATGCCGCCCGTAAGCATGTTCTT
>JBGSHH010000599.1:0-16548 GCA_041752355.1 Pirellulaceae bacterium
GATGCCACGTAGCGCGACGGGATTGATAACCGTGACCGTATTGCTGGCTTCATTTGCCGCCAGAACATAATACGGAGTACCAAATTCTAGTTCGGCGATGCGACCTTCGGCGAGCGTGGTGGCGTCGTCGACGTTGTCACCGCCTGGCTCGAAATCGAGGCTCGGCACGATCTTGTCGACGCGCACGCTACCGCCAGCCAGTTCAAAAGCTTTCGGCACCACGACTTTGAGTTCCGTGGCACTGACGGACACAAGCTGCAGGCTTGCGCTGCGCTCGCGGGCTTTGGCGATGGTTTCATCGAAACTCGCAACACCGTCCGACGGCGCGAACAACAGTACGATGTTGTTGGCGATGTTCTCGGTATCGAAGCCATTGCCAGTGAGTGTGAGGACGGACGCCAGCCCATTGCCTGCGGGCTCGATAGCGACGTTAGCGCCGAGCAACGTGATGCCACGTTCATCCAAAGGTGGCGCGTGGATATCGATCTTGATTATCGGTTGCTCACCGGGACCAACTTGGACATCAAAGAGTGTCTCGGTGAAAACGCCCTCACCGTTGAACAGCTTAGCGCGACCGGCCACCTTCTGATTCAAGATCGGTACGAAGAAGTTATAGAACAACCCCGGCATGGCGAAGAATGGCTGGCCGCTTTCGGGTTCGATTTCGACACGTGCGAGTCGCGCTTGCGCCAATTGCACGGTTCCCACGACACCGAACGCGAGCGCGGTGAAGCCAAGGCTGCCGCTGGTAGCCGCCGCCATCAGGAACATACCTTCCGCGGCGATTTCGGGATTGGGCGGCGAGGTGGAACGCGCGACGCCGCCGGCCTGCACCTTCATCGTATCAACTAATTGCCAGCGGTCCTCGAAGACGCCTGGTTCGACCATGAACTTGCTCAATCGAAAGAGCGCGAACAAGTCGCCAATTTGGCTGCCAGCCGGCGCGGGCACTACCGCCGCCAAGCCACCGTCCGGCTTAACGCCGCCGAGATCGAGTTCAAACGCACCTGCGAAGGTCATTTCACCAGGGAGCGGCACAGGAACTTGTGCTTGCGTGACGGTGGTGACTTGCACCGTCGTTAGCTGATCGAACGTCCCAGGCGGAATGCCAACGCCATAACCATCCGTATTAGTGACGATGGCTCCTTCCGTGCTCACGATCGTTGTGCCGACGCTGGGGCTAACGATACGCAGTTCCGCGATCGCGCTTTGGCCGTTGTGAATCATCGTCACATAGGTAACGCTGCCAACCGGAGCGCCTTGCGTAGTCAGCAACCCATCGGCGGTGATGGTGGCGATGGAAGGATCGGCGACGTAGTAGCTTGCACCACTGGCCGCGCTGGAGACGTCGAGCACCGTGCCATCGGCTTGTTGCTCGCGCACGACATATTGACGCGTGTCGCCGTTGGCGGTGAGCACGTAGGATAGTGGGAAGAATTCGTGCGGTGTCGCCGTTGGTGTCGTGCCCACCGAGACCGGTGTTGCGGCAGTGAGGCCACCAGCTTGCACGATAATAGTCGCGAACCCATTGCTCTGTCCGTAGATCGTACCCAAGTCGGTGACGATCAATTTCGCGGGATCGGTCGATTGATAAGTAGCATACGATAATGGCAGCGGTAACTTGGTGCCATCGGCAAACGTGCCGATGATATGCAACTGTAGCGAGCTTCCCAATGGAAGCGATGGATCACGCTCGACGATTTCGAGTTTCGTGAGTGTCGCGGCGCTCACATCGATGCGCACGGTAGCGGTATTCGAGACAGAACCGTCATCGGCGGCTGAGAATTGGAATGTTGCTTCGCCAGTGAAAGCCGCGGTTGGCGTGAAGCGGACGGTAAGTCCATCGCCAACGAACGCGACCGTGCCTTGATTGACTCCTACGATCGAGAAGGTGAGTGGATCGCGATCGAGATCGGCGGACAGCGCGAGCAGGTCGATGTCGATCGGCAATCCGGCGATGGTCGCGTAGTCGCCATCCGCAGCGGTGGGAGTCTGATTGACGATGAAGCCGAAACCTCGCGTCAAAAGCTCGCGATCGATCGCATTGATGGTACCATCGCGATTGGCGTCAGCGCTGCGGAGATAACCCGCTTCACCTTGGGACAATCCGAGCAGCGGAATGAGCAATCCTTCATCGACGCCGTCTACTCGGCCATCAAGATTGACATCGCCTGCGATGTAGATGCTTAGTTCGTAGGCGCCAGTGCTCGCGGCGGTTTGACCGAGCACTTCGAGCGTACGGATGCCGGCGCCATTTACGGTCGCTAGGCCGACGGCGCGAGTGGCCTCAAGAATCCCGGCTTCGAGATTGATGCCATCGATGCGTGGAAGCGCCGGTTCGAGCGGATCGCCACTGACGCCGACAACTTCGACGCCAATGATGACAGTGCCGGATTGCGTCGCGGCCAATTCGCGCGGGGCGATGGTGAATGAGGTGCGCTGCGATGCGTTAGCGGCGAGCGAACCATTGAACGTTGCGCCGAGGAATTGCTGCGTCGAACCGGCAATGTTAACGATAGCGTGGGTGCTCAACAGGCGACCGGCGCCGTCGTAACGGATTTCACGACTATTGACGTCCGCGAGGATCGTGGTGAGGCGATGTTGTTCACCATAGCCGAATTGTGAACGTTGGCCGCCAACGGTGGCAGTCGTCAGTTCTCCCGCGGCATTGTAGCTGTATCCGACTTGCGTTCCGTCGGTTGCTTCGATCAAGCTGAGATTGCCTGAGAGGGATGATTCGAAGCGAATACGACTCCCGTCTGCGGCGATCAAGCCGCTATCGCTGACAACAATGCGCTGGCCAGCCGAACCGACGATAGCCGACAAGCCTGCGCCTGCTTCGTATTCGTAGCGAATACCTGTGGCGGTGGTCACGGTGTAATCCGGACCTTGCCACCCGCCCGCTAGCGGATGATAGGGGCGCCCGCCGACTGCGAAGTAAGCACCCTCTTGGGCTTGCAGGACGATTGCTGGCGAAGAGAACGAATAGGCCACGCCCGCGTCGGCGGTCCAGTTCGCGATGGCGAAAGGTGCGCCCAGCGTCGGATGTGATTGTGGTGTGAATGTGAATCCGCCGCGCGAGCCATCGGGCAGGTCGATGTAGACGCGCGTGCCGGCCGTAAGAGGTGGAACCAATTCGCCGGCGCGCACGGGAATTGAGAACTCCAAACGCGGATCGAAAGCCGCTAAGTGCCAGCCGTAACCAATGCTACTTGTCAGTTCACGATCGGTGCTGCGATACACTCGCGTGATGGGAATTTCGACGCCAGCCAGCGTGAAGGTGGCGTCGGTGGCTCGTTCCTCAAAAGTGCCGGTCTTGTTCGTTGAATTGATCTCGACGTTTTGCTTGGCGACGCTTTGCCTTCCGCTGATATCGCGAGCGGTGAGGACTAACTCATAAATGCCATTGGCCAACACGTTGGGCTGCAACGTTGTCGCCACGGCGTTGGTGAGGTTGTTTGTGCCGCGACCGAGTTCAATCGTCGCGCCGGCACTCAAGGGGCGCAGTGTGAGGACGTATGAGGCCAGATTCGAATCTTGAACGGTGGCACGCACCGTGGTGGCTGCCATCAATACGTTGGAGGCACTATCAAGTGCGAGCGATACAACCGGAGCCAGCGTGTCGCCCGGATCGCGTACGAGGATCTGGGAATGCGTCGTGCCAACGTTGCCTTGAATATCAGTGGCGGTTGCGGTGACGTTGTAGATTCCCGGCGTTGTCGGTTGGAAGACGGCGCGGCGAAGACTATCGAGTGGCAGCGTTTGACCCGCAACAGAGATGCTCAGTTGTGTCACTGGCGCGATGCCGGCGGCCAGCACTTGGAGTGTCACCTTCTGTCCGGGAACGCCTGCGAAACTAGGCGTTTGTTGAATGACGACATTGGGCGGCACGGGCGTTTGCGAAGCAACCAGTTGCAAGCTATTGGTGCGGCGGGCGAGGCCATCGGTGACGCTAATCTTGACATCGTACACGCCAGCTTCAAAAGCGGAGGGTGTCCAGGAAATGATGCCGGTGTTCGGATCGAGCGTAGCAAGAGATGGCAGGCCAGTGGCGCTGAAGGTCAACGCTTCGCCATCGGGATCGTTGGCTGCGAGTGCCAGCGTAAAAGGTTGGCCGATGAGGGCCACGCGGCCTTGCATGTCATTCAATACTGGCGCGCGATTGACGTTGCGAACTTCGATGTTAACATCGCTGGTGGTAACGAGCCCACCCGGGTCGCTAGCGGCGAAACGAACTGTGTAAGTACCTTGCTGTTCAGAATCAGGCGTCCAGCTAAACAATAGCGTTTGCGGATTAAAAGTGGCGCCCGTCGGCATGCCTGAATCGACATAAAGCGTGACTTGATCGGCGTCAGGATCACTGGCGGCGACGGTGAATTGCAGCGGCGCTCCTTCTTGTGCGAGCAGATTTGGCACACGGACGATTATTGGCGGCTGATTGGAATTGAGGATCGAAATTCGAACCGATTCTTGGCTGCCGCGACTGCCATCGCTGACACCGAAGACTACCGTGCGTGCCCCCGTATCAGCGGCAAAAAGCCCCGGTGTCCAGCGGAACACGCCGGTGACAGGATCGAATGTCGCACCGGAGGGAAGGCCTGCGGCTGTGAAATGCAATGGATCGCCATCGGCATCGCTCGCCGATAGATTGATCACCAACTCCTGACCTTCGGTGATGGTACGGTTGCCGACCGGCGCGAGGACCGGCGCCGTGTTGAACTCGCGCACAATGATCGAGAACGACTTACTATCGGATGCGGAATCCAGCAGGTTGCCATTGCCGCTATCAAGAACATTGACCGTCACTGGATGCGAGCCGAGGTCCGCGAGTTGCGGTGTCCAACGCAGTTCTGCCTGGCCATAGATGGTGCTAGGCAGGATGACGGCTCCGGCGGGGAGTTGAGTGCCATAAAAGGTGAGTGGGTCTTGATCGGGATCTTGAGCCTTGAGCGTCAGGACCAATTCCTCACCGACGACGGCGATGGGCGTGGAAATCGTTTCGAGTCGTGGCGCGATGTTATCGGCGACGACGTTGAGAATGAACTGGTTGGTGCCCGTCAGCTTGGCGGTCGCGTCGCCGTCACCTTGGTCGGTGGCTGAAACGGTGATGAGGAAGTTGCCGCGATCGAACAGCGTGGGCTGTACTTGAATTCGGCGCTTTCCGCCGCCGACATTCGTGACGGTGGCGTAACTTGGCAGACCGGTGATCGCGATGTCGAGGACCTCGCCATCGGGATCGGTCGCTTCGACATCGAATGTCAACGACTCGCCGGCAGCCACCGACTGTGTGGTGATACTCGACACCACAGGCTCGCCATTGTCATTGACGACTTCCAGGTTCAGAATAGTCGTATCGGAAGTAGTGGTGCCCGTTCCGTCGCCATCGTCCGTGACTGTGAAGGAAATGGCATAAACGCCTGCCTGATTGTAGGTTGGCGTCCAGGTCAACAATTGTGTATCTGGATTGAATGAGGCACCTGCGGGTAACGCCGAATGTTGCCAGACCAACGTTGGCGCGAACAGACTGGTACTTTCGCTGGAGCCATCCGGAAGGTAATTGGCGGGCGCGTAGCGATTGTCGGGATCGTTGGCCGCGATGCGTAGCGAGATCGATTGCCCTTCGATGTAACGGAAATTGCCCAGTCGCTCGAAGAGTACGGGGCCGTTCGCGTTGAGCACGGTCAAGGTGACCGCCTGCGTGGTCGTTTGATGTCCATCGGTGACACCGAATGTCACCACATGCGTACCGTGCTGCGAGTAGCTCGGCGTCCACGAAAATGCGCCCGTATTGGGATTGAGCAGCGCCCCAGGTGGCAACGAACTCGCCGTGAAATGCAGCGTGTCGTTGTCGGCATCGGTCGCCAGAAGATGGAAGGCGAGTGTGCCACCTTCTTGTGTTGTACGATCGGCGACGGGTGACAAGACCGGTGATTGATTGGCGTTGGTGACCAGGATTTCAAATTTGCGCACGACCGTGGAAACGCCATCGGAGACGTGCAATTCGATATCCGAGTAGCGCCCGGCAGCCGTCGATCCAGGCGTCCAACGAAAGGTCCGGGTGGCAGCGTCGAAACTGCTGCCCGCTGGCAGCTTGTTCATCCAGTAGGTGAGCGAGTCTCCTTCGGCATCAAACGCGCCAAACGGAATTTCGATTCGCGCTCCTTCAGCGACCGTGCGATTGGTAATTGGCAAAACCACTGGTGGGACATTGGAATTCTGCACGTCCACGGTCCAGGTTTGTCGCGAGTAACCACCACGCAGGTCGTAGACACGCAACTCAAATGATCCTTGCACATCGGCATAGGTAGGCGTCCAGCTGACCACGCCGGTGCCATTATCGACCGTCGCCCCTAATGGAGCACGGACAAGAACGTACTGGACGGTGGGGCCATCGGGATCGACGGCGTCGGCGTCGTACAAGTACGGCGACTGTGTTGTGCCGCTGGCGCCGGGGGTGGTACTAAATTGCGGACGCAAATTGGTAGATGGCGCGGCGGCGATCAGAGGTGCCGGCGTGAACATGAGTGGATCGGGATTGCCAAAGCTCAAAGTAACCAGTGAAGTAGTTTCGCCGATGGGCAACATGCCCGAGGTCTGAAGATCGTAGATGGCCCGATCGCTTGGATCGATAGCACTGGCGTTTTGGCGTTGGTCGTCGCTACGCAAGCCATCGAATACTAATTGAATTGGCGCGTCGAGATCGACGGTACTCGTATTGCTGATACGCGTGTCGACGGAGATTGTGCCAGTGGCCCGATCGTAGCGCGTGTGCTGATATTGGGCACCGACGCTGCTGGTAACATTGGCGAGGACGACAAAGTGCGAGGTGGCGACTGCGTCCAGTTGCGCGCCGAAGTTGCTACGCACCGTCTCGAGTACTTCAATTTGATACGAATCCGCCAACAGTGGCTCAAACTGCAAAATCGCAAGACGTTGCGCAGGCAAGTAGATCAACGTCTCGATGTCGATCGTTTCGCCAGTAGTAAGGTTCGTCAAGCGATAATTGGCGGCGTTAGTAACTGACCCCGCCGCAGAGCCCGTCAGCATGTCGGTGCTGAAGAGGACCGTGGCGGTGTTGATCAACGGCGCGAGGCTTGAGCCTTCGCTCGGTGTGATTCCCAGAACGCGCGGCACGACGATCGGACTGAGAACGTCGACCTGATTCGATTGCGTTACGAAAAGCCGTCCATCCGGACCGACATGTAGGAAGTCGCCGCGCGTGCCGCCACTGGCGATGGCCAACGTTTGCAGGGATGCCAGATCGATCATGGTGAGTTCGCCACCATGATCGTGGCTTACAAACAGCAAGCCATCCAGAGCGGTGCCTGGTTGCCCAAAGGCGAGTGCTTCGGCGGGACTTTCGAGCGTCAGCATTGTGGTCGTTTGACCGCGTGAGTCAAAGCGGATGACTTCGCCGCCAGCAGGCCAACGTGCGCCCCAAAGCGAACCATCGGGAGCAAGCGCCAAGCCATCGACGCGCGTCGACGAGAAAGGTCGCAACGTATGCGTGAGGGTATTGAAGATCCCGACGCCGGACGCGGTCGCGACATAGAGTTGCGCCACAGCGGGATCAGCAGCCATGCCGAGCGTCACACCTGCCGAGAAGCGTTCGAGAATCAATCCGGTTTGTGGGTCGAGCAGCAGCAGTTCCTCGCCACCGGAGGTCGCCCACAGTTGACCGACCGCATCAAACGCCATGTCATAGACTGGCGTATCGAGCGTCGCCAGCGGTGTGCCAGCTGCTGCTCCGCCCGCGAGTGTGAAGCGATAGATTTCATTGCGGCCTGCGCCACCACTGATATAAACGGTCTCGCCATCGGGCGCGAATGCGATACCGAGGGGACCAATGCCTGCACCGGAACTTGGGATGCCGGATACGAAGCTTTCCATCACGAAGGGTTCGAGCGTGACGTTGAACGCCGCAGGACGCGTTTGCGAAGTAAGGGAAGGTACACCCAGTTCCGCTTGCACGAAAAGCGCATTCGCGGGATGTTCCGCCGGAATGAAATCGGTTGGCGGTGGCGACTCAGGCGTCGGATCGATGACCGTCGGGGACGAACCAAGGTTGACCGAAGGAATTAGTGGTGGTAGCAGCAATCCCGCTGGCGCGGCTTCGACGTTGCCAGCGGCGTCTTGGGCGCGGATGACAAACTCGACGGTTTCGCCTGGGACGCCATCGTAGAGCCATTCCAGTTCGGTAGTGCGTTGGGCAAGTGTAGAAAACGAACCGCCATTGCGTTGCAGATACACGGAATAATGTGCGATGCTGGAGCCCAAGAGATCGTCCGTCCCTTGCCAACGCAGGCGATAGTCTCCATCGCCCAGGCTGACCACATCCAGCGTGGTGATCGGCGCAACGGCATCCAGGATGTTGCGCACGATGTTGGTATCGAGCGGCGTACTGGTCGCTCCCACAAATACTCGGGCAGAAGCATCGATTTGCGCTCCTGTCTCTGCGGTTAACTCGGGACGCACGGAATAGCCGACGGCCGCTTGTTCGCCAGGAAGCAGGAAGCCTTTATTGGCATCCTCGACTAGCCGTCCGGTGAACGGATCGATAGCGCGGAACAGCCACGTGACGGTGCCCGTTGTGGTTTCGTAGCCTGCGGTGACTTGCAGCACAAAGCCGCGCTCGGCAACAAAGTCGTACTCGGCGGTATGCGCGGCGCGCCCATCGGGAACATCGATGGCGAGTGAGCCGAGTTGAAGATCGCTGAGGACGAATGAACGCGGGTTGAGATCCCCGTCGAGTTGAGAGACGATGCGTAACTCGCGCACCGCCGTGGTTGCCGACGAAGGTTGCTCGACGGTGATGCTGTACGGCAATGGCACATTGGCAGGCACCATGTTCTGACTGCCGGTGCCGCTAGGACCCACTATGGAGACAAGGTCGGAGGTGCCGCCATTGGCGCCAAACAGTCCGCTAAAATCGATGCCCTCGACGGGCGCGAATAAACCATCATCCTCGGGTTCGCCAGCTTGAATGATGAACGCTTCGAAATGCGAGGGACTCTTGAGTCCTAAATCAAATGTCGAAGCATCGGGGATTCCTGCCAGGCCAAAACCACCAAACGCATTGGGCGTGTGACCCAGCCAGGTCTTCACTCGTTCGAAAAAGGCGACGATACCGGTCAGGTCGTCGTCGTGGTTCCCATCGCCATTGGGATCGAGGAATGGGGGTGGATTGGCAATGACGTTCGTACCGGCAACGCCGTTGAGCAAGCCTGCGTTGATGGAGGCGAGCGCGCTGATGAATTCAGGTCGCTGCCGAATCTCCGGCGGTTCGTCTTCGGGGCGCAATACGCCAGCATCCGTGAGCGCGGCCAGGTACAAATCGCCAAAGAGCGTGGCGTTGGAACTGAGGACGGCCAGAGCACGCGGAACGGCGGGATCGCTCAAGATGGCCAGTCGCATCTGCTCGGCGTAGGTACGTTGAAAGGCGATGAATTCGTCGCGATCCATAGCCGTGGCCGAGGCCAGTATATGAAATTCGAAAGACAGAGTCTCCAATTCGCCAGGGAGCAAATCGTCGAGATAATTGGGATCGATTTCCAGAATCTCGCGCAAACCTGGGTAGATATCGATAGTGAACGATAGCGAAGCATTGCCGCTCGCGACCAAGTCGTAGGTAAAGCCTTGGCCGAGGAACTCGCCACCCACATTGCGCACCGGATCAAGTTCGCCCCAAGGCAAATTGGGCTTATCGGCGGCACCGCGCAAGTTGGTATCGAATTCCAATGCGTCAGGATTCACGTCGTAGGGACCAGGCACGATTCCCGGATTCTTACTGGGCAAATGTGGCGCGCCCAGTTGAATGTAAACGTAGGGAATGTCGCGGTTTGTCAGGCTTTGCACCGTGACTTGATAGACTCCCTGCTCGCCGAGAGCCAGTTTGCTCTTGCCGCCAATGCCGACTGTGACATCGTACGGCAGCGCGGATTGAACGAGGAACCGATATGGCTCTATCGCTTGTGCACCGTTGGGATTGGTGACGACGACATCGTAGAGACCATGACGTACACCAGTCAGATCGAAAGTGGCGATAATGGTCGTGGCATCGATAACCTGGTAGTTCACTGGCACGAGTTCCTCGAACTGCGGCCGGATGAGTTTGACGGAAGCGGCGGGGCTAAACTTCGCTCCGCGAATGGTCATGGTGACCAGCCCTTCGTCGCCTCCTTCATCGGGACTGACGTCGGTGATCTCGAATGGTCGCAACGTGGCGTTCAGCTTGATCGATTGCGCAGGACCGGTGGACGACCCTTGTCCATTGGCGGCGGGTCGAACGAGGATGTAGTACGTACCAGCCTTCGTCGCGGGGACGATTGCCCTTTGGTCAGCCTTTAAACCACCTTCAAATGCGGCGTCGTACGCGATGGAGTTGGGAAGTTCCTCGTAACGCACATACAATTCGTTGGCTGCGCCATCGCTGGCGCTATCCAAAGTGATCTCCAGCGTTTCGCCGGAGTTGACTTGAATCTGATAGAGTTGTTGTCCGCCAGCCGCCAAGGTATCGTCGAGCGTGATGCCCAGTTGCAACTGCCGAACCGTCAATTCAAGTTGATCGGTCGAGATGCCGATGTTGTTGTCGTTCTGAGACCCCTCAAAGATATCGTCCCGCGCGTCGGTGCGCACAATGATGCGATAGGTCTCTGGCAGCGCGGGGGGCATCGTGAAGGTTTGTTGCCGTTGATACGTCGCGCCTGGGGCCAAAGTGAAGGGGAGATCGCCATTGGGTGCGACGCGACCTAGCAAAGGGTCGCCGTAATCCCAAACGCCATCAAGCGACAAGAACAACGCATCTTCCCAGCGACCGATAGCCGGTTCGTTGCCGTAGTTCTTAATCGTGTAGTTGATCGTGATTGGTTGGCCACTAGCGATGGGATCGGTAGGTACGACGACGGCTTCGACGCGCAAATCCGATGGAGGCGGCAACACCATCACCAACGGAACGGCCGAGTAGCCGATGTTGTTGAGTTCCTGCACTTCCATCACATTACCATTGACGCGGCCACCTTGCGGTACATCGGTAACCACGATGACGTAGAAATTCCCCAGCAAGCCGCGCGGCGCGGTGAAGTCGTGCGTGACATCATAGGCTGCGCTGGAAGCTAGTTGATCATCTCGACGACGAATACCGCCGAGATAGTAGTCGCTACGCACATCGAGGAACGGATCGCGCGAGAGGTAAACGTAGTCGTACCAATCCGCCTCGCGATCGGGGACACCGCCGGGGCCGATGTTGGTGACGGTATAGGTCACCTCGAAGGGCCGCCCCACCGTCACGAGGTCATCGGAATCGACCGCTGTTACCTTCAAGTCCGGCTGAGGAACATTCTGCACCGTGAGCGGCGAAGCGGTGATGTCGTTCCCTTCGTCTTGGAATTCATGCACGGCTCCCATTGCGCTGCCGTATTGCCGCAATCGATCTTGACCTTGCTGCAGCGGATACGGAACGAGTCCATTACCTGCTTCGGTAAAGGGGGAATCGACGTAGATGAGAAGATAGAAATCGCCGCTGATGTTGTCTGGCAAGCGGACACTCGTCGAACCGCTGTATGACGCGCCAGGAGCGACGATTCCTTGACGCTGGTACTCGCCTAATAACTCGTCGTAAGTGTCGAGATACTGATCAGTCGAGATATAGACCCGATCGATCCAACGATCGACGCGCGTGGCGCGCGTCCCTTGGTTCTGCGTCGTCCATTGCACATCCAAGTAACCACCCGAAACGCCGTCGGCGGGAACTTGTAGCGAGATGACCTTCAGATCCGGCTCGCGATAGGTGACGGCGATCGGAGAGGAAGATGCACCATTGTTGAGTTTGTCGGCGCCTTCCCACACGCGCGTGCGGAACTGTGTCGGCCAGGTTGGGAAAGAACCCACGCCTGTGCCGCTCAAGACCGCCTTGCCACGGCTGATTGCGATATCAGTAAAGACGTGGATATAGCGGTTACCAGCGATACCTGCTGGTAGCGTGATCGTGGCCGAGCCAGTATACGATTGGCCGGGCTGCAGGATCGTGCCCGATTGCGTGCGACTGCCTACCAGTGTGGAACGGTCGGGAATGTAGATCGGATCAGGCGAAACGAAGAAGTAGTCGGTCCAATAGGCAGTTCCCGACCAAACGGCACCTGGGCCAGAGTTGGTGACCGTGTAGGAGAAATCGACCGTCTCGCCGGAGAGTGCCGTCGGTGGAACTTGGATCGCGGTCACGCGCAAGTCCGCAGGTTGATTGGTGACCGTGCTGAAAATCGCGGCCGAGTTGTTGTTGGTATACGGACCTTCGAAGACACGGCGCGGCGCGGGATTATCGCCTGCGAGAATGTTGCGAAGATCGTTTTGCGTGAGTCCTCTAAAATCGGCGCTGGTGGCTTCGATGAGCGGCTTTCCGATGCGCGCTTCCGCGCGACGCATAACCGCTTCTACTTCGCTCAGTAGCGATGGTTCCTGAATGATCGCGAGGTTCGGATCGGCGTTGGTTTCAATGACGAAATAACTACCCGCGGCCGAAGGAGGCAACGTGAACGTGACGGTTTCGGTGTACGACTTGCCGGTTGCCAATCCGCCGACGCGCGGCACGGCGAAGACCAGCACGTGCGAACCTTGTCCATCGTGAATGTCGGGATCGGTCGAGAGGTAAATCGCATCCGCCCAACGATCGACGTCGGTTCCGTTGCGACCGATATTCGTCACCGTCCATCCCAGTGTGACTTGTTCGCCACCGACGGCAGTCGACGGCGCGGTCACACCAGTGACGGCCAAATCGGCGGGAATCGTTAGCAAGACGTTGAACGGCGTGGCTTTAAAGTTGTTGCCATCGAGATCCAGTGGCGCGTCGGGGTTGAGGTTGATATCAAATTGCACTTCGAAGACACTGTCGCGCGCATCGGCCCAAACGGTCAGGTGGTACTGTCCTGAAAGTTGCGACGGGATGCGCACCCGCACGGCATTCTCGTAGAAGGCGTTGACATCCAACAAACGTGGATTTCCAAAACTCCCCAAGAGGATATCCCCCCGCGCTGGATTGGGGCGATCAACGCCGCGCGTCAGCCATACCTGGTCGGTCCATGAGCCTGGGAGTGTCGCGCCAGCACCGAGATTATCGACTCGATAGCGAACAGTGATCTCCGAGCCATCGAAGGCTTCAAGCGGCCCTTGTACGTTGCTAATAACGATATCAGGTGGCGGGACCGGAATGGCGTCGATGGCAACGGGACGCACAAAGGTGTTGTTACCTTCTTGGGGTGTTTCGTCCACGTTCCCTTTGCTATCAGCAACAAAGATCAAGAACCAATTGCCAGGGCGACCCTTTGGAAGCGTGAAGCGTCCTGTGGTGGAATAGGCTTCGCCAACGCCTAACGCAGCGACATTATCGAATGTGCCCAGTAAGAGGTCGCCACCGCTGAGTTGTGTGTCGGTTGATAGATAGACTGCATCCGTCCACCGCGAACCCGCTGTCGGCGTCGCCGAGGTGCCGAGGTTGATCACGGCGAAGCTGACATCGATGACGGTGCCATCGGTGACAATGCTGGGGCCGCTGGCGCTGGTAACCTGCAAATCAGGGCGCAGACGATAGGAAACACTCACCGGTTCGGAGAAGCCGACGTTGTTGAGCTCCAACGGCTCGACTAGCCGATTCCCATAGTCCGTCTCGACGAAGATCTGAATCACGCCTTGGATCTTCGGCAATGTCACCAGTTCCGTGCGAGAATAGGTTGTGCCGGCTTGTACCGTGCCAGAGAACTGCACGTCCTTGAGCAAGAAGCGTTGTGTGGGATTGGCGGCCAGTGCATACGTAATGCGCTCAATCCATGTCCCTTCGGCCAAATCGGGACCGTTGTTGCGTACCGTCCAGGCGACTTCCATCGTCTGGCTATCGAGGGCAGTGAGTACGCCGCCATCACGCGTCAGGTCGGGAAGTGTGAGCGCGGTTACCTCGATATCGGCACTCGGAGGAGGAGTATAGGAGACTTCGACCGGACCCGAGACCTGCTGGTTGTTGTTGGTGTAGATGAACTCGAAAGGTCCGCCCGTCTTGACCACCACGTAGCGCGTCCCTTGGGTCGTGACCGGAACCGTGAACTCCGCCGAATGTTGATACGATTGGCCTACTTGCAGATTGCCTGCGTGCGTGAAGGAGCCGATTTGCACCAAGCCGGTCTGTCCCGTAGGGTCGGTGGTGAGATAGATTTTGTCGGTCCAATTGGCTTGATCGGTCACGCCGACGCCCCGATTGGTGACCATCCACGAGACTTGCAGCGGTTGCCCATTGAAAGCGGTGGGAGCGGGTTGAACGCTATCGACTTGCAAATCGGCGTAGGGCTTGCGTGAGACATCGACCGGCTGCAAGACGCCGGTGTTGGAAGCCGTGTTGGTGTGTTCGTAGACAGCGCCGCCGGGCGAAGCGGTGGTGCCAACATCGGTAATAACGTAAAGGTTGTATCGTCCTTGCGTCGCGATGGGCAATGTGAAGAAGCGTTCGTCGGTGTAGGTACTGCCGACGGGAAGCAGGCCGGTGTGCTCGATGTTGCCCAGCACGATATCGTCACCGTTGCCGATAGTGGTGTCGGCGGAAAGCAGAATTCGGTCGGTCCAACGATCGACGTTGCCCGTGCCAGTGCCTTGATTGGCGACGGTCCATTTCACTCGCAAATCAACCGGGTCGCCAATCACGAGCGGCGGGGCGTCGACGAGCGTTACCGTCAAGTCGGCATAGGGTGAAAGCGTCGCCGCCAACGACCGGGAGGCGACGTTGTTCGTTTCGCCGGAGACTTCGACAATGTCGTTGGCGCCGTCTTGTTGTACCAGCAGAAAGTAATCGCCTTGGATGCCATCGGGGAGACGCACTTCCAGGGAGCCATCATAGGTCGCGCCGACGCCGACATTGCCCGTCGACAAACGCGAACCGAGCAGCACATCACCGGCGGAAAGGGTTGCATCGGTGGACAGATAGATGCGATCGCTCCACGTGCGCGTTGTGGCACCGGTTCCCACGTTGCGACCAATCCAATTCACGGTCAGCAATTCACCGGAGTTATAGGGAGCACTGGAAAGCCCAATGCTATCGATCGCCAGGTCGGCATGGGTGAGCGGGAACGTTTGGGTAGACGCGGTGGTATTGTTGCTTTCGGCGTTTCGCTCAAACACCTGCGCTAGTGCGTCGGTAACGACGACCAGGTAATAAGGTCCATCAGCCACACCGGGCAAGGTGACGGTTGCGGTGCGGGGTAATTCAGCTCCGCCGGCTAACGCTGTGGTGTTGGCGAATGTGCCGAGCAGCACCGCGCCCGAGAGCGTTCCCGTGGTGGAGAGATAAACGCGATCGCTCCAGGCCGAAACAGGAGCGAGGCCATCGTTGCGAACGGTCCAATTCACGGTCAGGACTTCGCCAGCGACCGCTCCGGCGGGAACGGCAACTGTGGTAACGGTGAGATCAGGCGTGGGGGCCAGCGTGACATTCACGATGGCGGCACCGACGTTGTTCCCTTCCGCTCCGGGTTCGCTGACGTTGTTGTTGGCGTCCGCCTTGACGAAGATCCGATAGTCACCATCTTCTGCCAGATTGATTGGCAGTAGTACGTTCGTGGTGGCGGTGTAGGTGGCATTGGCCGCTAGCGCGCCACTACGAACAAGGTTGGCAAGGGTGATGTCGTCGGCGTTGCCTTGCACATCATCACGCGAGAGAATGATGCGATCGGTCCAGGAAGTCGCCAGCGTCGTCGCCGTGCCTGTATTGGCCACACGCCAGGCGACATTGATCGATTGCCCCGTGAACGCCAGGACCGGTGTGGTCACCGATTCCACCTGCAAATCTGCAGGGGGCGGCGCAAATTCCACATTGATGGGAATCTCGATGATGTTATTCGTTTCGCTGATTTCGGTGATAGCATTGTAGCGATCGGCGCGAATGAACAAGCGATAACTGCCGGTGATGCCAAACGGAATCGAGCCAGTAATAGCGAGGGCTGTTTCGTTCGCCAAGGCCAGGTTCGTGCTGACGACTTTGCTGCCCAGCACGACATCGTCGGAATTGCCGTAGAAACTATCGAGCGAGAGCACCACGACATTGTCGAACGCCGCTGTCGTCGCAGCACCGCCCACATTTTGCACGAGCCAATCAACGGTGATCGCTTCGCCATTCTTGATCGTTGCCGGCGATTGCACGACGACGGGAACGAGATCTGGCAAGGCCTGCGCTACGGTGAGAGTATATGCATCGCCTGATTCGCCGAAGATGCGATTGCCGTTCTTGTCTAAACGGTTCCCAACAAGGTCGCGAATATCGGGACCAATAGTGAATTGATATGAGCCAACCCCCGCCTGTGTGGGAAAACGGAGCCGATAGCGATTGTTTGGCAAGGCATCGATGCCGCTGAGCGAAATGATGCCGGCGGGACCGGTAATGGCGATATCGGCGGAGGCAAAGGTGGTGGCGTCGATTGGCTCGCTGAACTGGATGGTGATCGAACTAAACGGTGCAATCACAGAACCAGGCGGATCGATTAACGTGACGACGGGACCGGTGTTATCGATGGAGAAGGTGCC
>JBGSHH010000600.1:0-3565 GCA_041752355.1 Pirellulaceae bacterium
CATCGCAGCGCGTGATGCCGCTGGATGTTGATTTTTGAGCGTTACTCGCTGGTCTCGCCCTCCCCCTTGGCGAAGTTTGGCGCGTATCCGTGGGGTAGCAAATCAAACGGCATCATGCGGAGCGTGATGAGTACAATGCGCCTCGCTAACGCTTCGGGTTGGTGTGGAGACTTCGGCGAAGTTAGGCGAGTATCCGTGGGTTGGCAAGTCAAACGGCATCACGACGGAGCGTGATGAGCACTAACCTTCGGAACGATAGATAGGCGCAGTGTCGCCGACTGGCTCTTCGTGATTCACGTTGATTGCTGGTTGTAGATGGCTTTCGGCGAGCACTTGTCGATAGTGCTCGAGCAAAATGCGCCGCACTTCCAGTACCGCGCGGGGATGGCGATGAACATTCACGTGATCGGCGCTGACCACAATCTCGCTCTCCACATCCTCCATGTGCGCGCTGGTGAACGGCACGATACCATCGCTCCCTCGCGCAAAAGTCCCCACGATGCCATGATGGGGCACTTCGCCGACGATGTTGTTGTAACGCACGCCAGGACCTTTGCGAGCTTGCAGATAGACGGGAAAGATCGGCGAATTGGGGGCCAGCGAATCGATGCTGGTGGTCGTGGTCGATAGTGCGGTGTTGGTAAAGAAACCGGGATTCTTGCGGACCACCGAGTTGTTCACCTGCACCATCATCTGCGGCAGCGAGATGACAAACTGACTGGCGTAGCGCGTATAGAAGTTGGCGAAGTTGCTCCCGCGATGGGGCGAGGCAATCGTAATCACGCGTTTGATGGAGGGATTCGGCTCGAAGTAGCAAACGCTACGTAAGGCGGCGCGTTCTTCATCGGTAGCGTTCAGCTCGGCAAAAGGTCGCTCGGAAACAATGTGCCAAAAGTCGTCGCGGCTCTCGAAGGTTTGCATCCGCGACACGAGTCCACCCATGCTATGCCCCACCAACACCATCTGATCCAGGGCGGTATTTTCGTGCTGCGGATCGAGCGTGTTGCGCACGTCTTGCAAATCCTTGCGCATGCCTGCGGCGCTGGTCCAAAAGGGCTGACCGGTGGGATAGAGATAGAACCAAAATTGATACTGATCGCGGATCTCCGGCAAAGCGCGCAGATCGTTAAACATCTCCATCCAGGTGATCGGGCTCGACCACAGGCCATGCACCATGACGACGGGAATCTTGTTGGGGTCGTACGGCTCGACCATGTACATCCCTTCGAAACTTGCCGCCTTGTTGGTATCGAGGAACCCGAGCGTCGCCAGATTTTGCTGCTTGAGTTGCGGCGAGTTGAGATAATACGCCAGCGGCGTGCTGAGATCGGTTTCGAGCGGCACGTGGCGATTGCAAACTTGGATGTCGGTGTCTTGCAGCGGGTCGTGCAACTCCAGAATACAATGCCGCGTGTGCCCATCGTTAGACGTGCCTTGTTGGGGATCTTCTTGCACGCGCAAGAATGCCGTGACCGCGAAGCTCAATCCTTTGGGATAGAACCGCTCGGCGCGATCGAGCTTGCTCGGCGATTTGCGCACGGCGATCATTGGCACGCCGAGGCCATAGGTCCGATAGCGATTGACCAGGCCTTCCACGTCATAGTCGTTGGCGAATTCCAAGCTTTCGATCTCATCCGCCTGCCACGAGCCACGGCAGACCACGGTCACTTCGAACTTCTGCTTGCCAGCTTGAATCTCCGTCGTCTGCCCGGGGAGTAACTTGCCTTGCTGCTTGGCGATGCGCAGACTGCTCTCGAGCGCGCCGTTGTAGAGGTCGCAAGCGCGGCGGAACTGGGGATCGTAGGGATTGCGAAAGCGGTCGAACTCGGGATCGAGCAAGAACCAATAGGCATGCGCGACACTCGCACCGTAGAGATCGAGCGCATCGTCGGTTTTATAAATGCTCTCCGCTTTTTTGCCTTGCACATACGCAAGTTCGGCAAAGGCGTAGATCTTCTCCGCCGTTTGCTCGCGGGCGATCTCTTCATGCAGCGCGACCAGCGCGTCTTGCGGATCTTTTTCGTACGGTTTGAGCAGATCGAACCGCCGCAAGAATTGCCGCGTGCGATCGGTCGGTTGCGGCCCCTTGCCAGAGACGAGATTGAGTTGCTGCTCGAGTGGATTGTAGGGATGTTTGCGAACGCGGACGAACTCCGATCCGGTGCAGCCCAGCGCTGGCACCAGCGCCATGCAGAGCAACAGCAGGAGCAGACCCAGCGTTGCTTGTCGCCGCGGGGCGTCGTGCAGGGAAGCGGTGTCGAATGCCATCGATCGCCTTCGAATCGGATGTCAAAATGGTGGCAGCGCATAGACTCGCGCATTTAAGTAAGGGACAATAGAGGCGGTTGTCCGCTGTGGTCAAGAGAAGTTATTGCAACAACAAGGGGGAAACATGTCCCAGGCGAATCGATGGTGGCAAATGCTAGCGGCAATGTTGCTGGCGATGCCACTGCTAGTGACGAACGCGACCGCCCAAGAGCAACGCCCCAATGTGCTGTTCATTCTGTCCGACGATCAGGCCTGGAACGACTATGGCTTCCTGGGTCACAAGGTGATCCAGACGCCGCATTTGGATCAACTCGCCAAGCAAAGCCTGGTCTATACGCACGGCTATGTGCCGACCAGCTTGTGCCGCGCTAGCTTGATGACACTCGTCACCGGCAAGTACGCTCACGCGCATGGCATCACAGGCAACGATCCGCCTAAAGGCACGCCGCGCGAGGAAATGCTGCGTTTTGTGCGCGAGTCCCCTACCCTGCCCCGCATACTATCCAAAGCTGGCTATCGCACGTTTCAATCCGGCAAATGGTGGGAGGGGAACTTCGCTGAAGGTGGTTTCACGCAAGGCATGACGCATGGCGATCCCAAGCGCGGAGGTCGCCATGGTGATCTGGGTCTCAAGATTGGTCGTGAGGGATTGCAGCCGGTGTTTGACTTCATCGAGAAATCCCAAAAGACGCCGTGGTTTGTTTGGTACGCGCCGATGATGCCGCATCAGCCTCACAATCCGCCGGAGCGTTTGCTCGCCAAGTATCGCGACAAAGTCGATTCCTTGCACGTGGCGAAGTACTACGCCATGTGCGAGTGGTGGGATGAGACGTGCGGCCAGTTGCTCGATTATCTTGATGAGCACGATCTAGCCCAGAACACCTTGGTGGTTTATGTCTGCGACAATGGCTGGATTCAACAAACCAACAAGGCGACGTTCGACGAACGCAGCAAACGCTCGCCTTACGAACCAGGCATTCGCACGCCGATCATGTTTCGCTGGCCCGACAAGATCAAACCGGCGGTGAACGACTCGCTGCAAAGCTCGGTGTCGATTGCGCCCACGATCTTGCGCGAATGCGGCCTGTCGTTTCCCGATCGCGAGGACGCGCCTTCGCTCATTCGTTCGCCACCTGCGGGTCCGGTGTTCGGTGAGATCTTCACGCACGACGTGGTCGAGATTGGTGCGCCTGCCAAGAGCTTACTAACGCGCTGGTGCCGCGCCGACGATTGGAAGTTGATCGTGCCGACCAGTGGAGAAGTGGAGCTTTATAACTTGAAGGATGATCCGAGCGAA
>JBGSHH010000601.1:0-5085 GCA_041752355.1 Pirellulaceae bacterium
CTCGACAATTCTTGCTTGATGTTCGTGTCCGAACACTGGAATGCGCACAACTCCGATCAGGTGCCATTGATCTTGGCTGGCGGTTTAGGCGGCACGCTCGAAACAGGGCGAACGCACGACTTCCTTAAATCAGGCAACGACAACCGCAAGCTATGTAGTCTCTATCTGTCACTGATGGATCGTATGGGTTTGGAGCTTAAGGAATTCGGTGACTCCAAACAGCGACTAAGCGGGATTTAACAAAGGGAACGGCGCAGTGTCGTCCAATTGACTTATGTCAAGATCGAAGTGATGACATGTGGCGGGCGATTGTCGCCAGAGAGCGTGTTCTCTAAGTAGCCACATGGCAATAGGTTATGGTGATTAGGGCGTCGTGAAAGTGCGTTGGCACGAAGTCTGCGTGGATAGGCTTTCACCAGCCGGGAACAAGACGGCTGGCACCTTAAATCACCTCCCGTCCTTAGGAAACCTAGCCATGACTCGCTTCGCACTCGCCTTCGGCCTGCTCATATCATTTGTCACTGTTTCCGCCGCCCAGGATTTTGGCAACGTCAAGTCCGGGATGTTGCTTGGCATCTATACCGCGCCTTCTCAAGGCGGCATGTTGGTGACCGACTTAATTCCTGGCTATTCCGCCGAAGGCCGCCTGGAGCCAGGTGATATCTTGCTTCGCGTCGCCGTAAGCGAAAACGAAGTTTACCGACTGCGTAGTCGCTTCGAACTGGAACACGCCAAGATGGCAATTGGTCCCGATCGCGAAGCGGCTTTGGAGATCTGGCGTCCTAGCCAAGGGCTGATGTACGCCTGGGTAGAGTTCACGCCGATCTATGGTCCTGCCGCCGCCGCTGTTAGTGCCGCTCCTGGTACCAATACCGCCAAGTTCAAATTGGAGTCGGAAAAGGGTGGGGCTCGAGCGCTGTTCCGCAAGCAACCCGGCAACCAAGGCGGCCAACAACGCGCGGACAATCGTCAACAACCATCCCAACCGCGGCAGCCTAATCAAACCCACCACGATGCCAGCCGCTTCTTCAAATAAGGCGTGCCGCGTATTGCGAACTTCCCACGCCAAGGTGCCCGCCTTGGCGTTTCTTATTGCGTCACACCGCTGCCAAAACTGGCTCTCGGCGGCAATCAGGCTTAGTTAACAGAATTTGTGCGACGCCAACCTGACGCTCGTGAAATCCCGCTTCGCAGTAGCACAGGTAATAATGCCAGGTGCGGATGAAACGATCGTCGAAGCCGAATCTCCTCACATCATCAATATGGTGCCAGAAGTTCTGTCGCCAGCGCGCGAGTGTCTCTGCGTAGTGCGGCGCAAAGTCTTCGATCTGTAAAAAGCGGAAGTCCGTGACGCGGCGAACGCAGTGGGCGATGGCGCTGATACTGGGCAAGAAGCCTCCGGGGAAAATGTATTTCTGAATGAAGTCGACCGAGTTGCGATACCGATCGAAGCGATGGTCAGGCATCGTGATCGCTTGCAAGCAAAACATCCCATCCGTTTTCAAGAGCGACGAACATTGGGAGAAGAAGGTTGGCAGGAACTTCTCGCCTACTGCCTCGATCATTTCGATCGAGACCAATTTATCGTACTTGCCTTGCAAGTCGCGATAGTCTTGCTGCAGCAATGTGATTCGATCGGTAAGACCGGCGGACTCAAAGCGCTGGCGGGCGTAGTCGTGTTGTTGCCGGGAGATCGTCGTGGTGGTGACGCGACAGCCGTAGTGGCGTGCAACGTGCTCGGCGAACCCACCCCAGCCTGTGCCAATCTCGAGCAAATGGTCGCTGGGCTGGAGTTGCAGCTTGCGACAAATGCGGTCGTACTTCTCAATGGAAGCGACTTCCAGCGATACCTCCGGCGAAGCGAAGATGCCGCTGGAGTAGGTCATGGTTCGATCGAGCATCAAGGCGAAGAAGTCGTTGCTCAAATCGTAATGCGCCGCGATATTGCGCTGGCTGCCAACGCGCGTGTTTTGCCGCAGCCAATTGGCCGCCACTTTCAAAGGCATGAGCAGCCGCGCGGCGCCGTTCTCCACGCCGGTGAGCAAATCGGCATCGCGGGCAAGTATGCGCATGGCCGCTGTGAGGTCGGGCGAATCCCAGTCGCCGCGAATATAGGATTCAGCAGCACCGATTCCGCCACCGAGGACGACGGCTCGATAAAAGCGAGGATCGCGCACGTGCATAATTGCCGCATCCAATGGGGCGTTCAATTCTCCGAATTCGAACGTTTGCCCACCATCAACGAGCGTCAATCGCCCGCTGCGCAGCTTTGCCAACCGATTTAGCACTGCCGCACGAAAGAACCCGCCGGTCTTAGGACTAGGGACAGCGCGGGCATTCAAGGCAGAGGAGGAATCTTCGCGGTGGCGGCGTGGGCCAGCGCTGGCATCGAGACTTGCTTCTGAGGTTGGGGATGATTGTAAACTGGGCATTTTTTCCACCAGAGTTTCAATGCTTGAAAATAGATGCCGGCGGTGATTTGCGCGGTCATCCAGGGATAGCGAAAAGTCATGCGTTGCAAATTGTTGCCAGTGAGTTCTCGCCGCTTGAGCGATAGTCCGGCGTCAAAAATGGTCTCGCCGGCGCACGTGTTGGCGAGTGAGACGCGCAAATCGTCCTGGGGCGCAGTCAGCTGCCATTGATAAGAGATGTTCATGTCCATGAAAGGAGAAACATGAAAGTCCTTAGCATGGGAAAAAGCGAGTGGTTCCGAACTAGCGTCTGCATTTCCCGACCAAAGCAAGTAGCAATGACGTTCTTGCCAGGGGGTGTTGTTCACTTCCGCGACGATATACTTCACGTGCGTGTCGCATGCGTCGAATACGTAGAAAAGGTTCAGCGGGCTCATAAAGTAGCCGAAGTGTCGCAATTGCGTCAGCAAGCGTATGGGTCCCTCGGAACTCTCGCCTGTCGTTTGTTGAATGAGTTCTCGAACCTGTTGCGTCAGCGACTGCTCAGCATCAAACAAATGATCTTCGTGCAGAAACGAGCGCGCTGCGCGCTTACTATCGCTGATCAATCCGCGCCGTCCGACCAGTGCTGGCAACTCGTCGAGATCCAGATAGACCATGTACAGTCGATACCGAAACTGATTCGTTACAGGCTCATAGCGGCAGTGCGTGACGGTTCCTTCGTAGAGACAACTGTGCATGCGTCGAGTGTCAATCCAAAATGTTTAGCGACCGCCAAAGCGCTGTTGACCCCATCCTCATGGAACCCATAGCCCCAGTACGCGCCGCAATAGTGAGTGCGATGATGTCCGCTGATTTCGGAGTGTCTGCGTTGCGCGATCAGCGATTGGTGCGAATAAGCGGGATGTTGGTAGGTAAACGTGCTGAGTATCTTGGCGGGAGCGATTTCTGCGGTGGTATTTAAAGTTAACAAGATGGGTGTACCAGACGCATGATTCTGCAAGCGGCTGAGATCATAGGTGACCGACGCTGCCTGCTCTCCGCCAGGTGGAATGTGGTAATTCCAACTGGCCCATGCTCTTGGCCGTTGGGGCAATAATCGCACATCGGTGTGGAGGATGGCCTCATTGGCTTGATAGGGAAAGGCACTAAGTATTTCGTGTTCCGCCGGCGTCGGATCGGCAAGCATGCGCAGTGACTGATCGGCATGAGATGCAAAGACGACTTCGTCGAAGTGTTCGGTCGCACCGTGAACGGGGGTCACCAGCACGGCATCAGGCGTGCGCTCCACCGATGCGACTGGTGCTTGCAACCGTACGCGCTCGAGCAAGGGGCGCAGTAACGCATGCACATATCGTCTTGAGCCGCCGACGATTGTTCGCCATGTGGGGCGATCACGAATCTGCATCAAACCGTGGTTGGCGAAGAACTCAATCATGAATTGAGCAGGGAAATCCAAAATCGCCTTGGGTTCACTCGACCAAATCGCAGCCGACATCGGGACGAGGTATTGCTCGACAAACGCCCGTCCCAGCCCGCGTTCACGCACGAACTGCCCCACCGATTGCCCCGCCAATAAACTGCCGTCGGCTGCCGCCGCCATGCCGTAGCGATTGAAACGCGAAATATCCCACAACATCCGCAGAAAGCGAGGACGCAAGACATTCAAGCGCTGTGCAAAAAGGCCATTGAGCGAACTCCCTTGGTATTCCCATCCCGTCTTGGCACAACGCACGCTGAAACTCATATCGCTCGGCTGGGAATCAATTTTCAGGATTTCCAACAGGCGGCAGAAGTTGGGATACGTTCGTTGGTTGAAAACCATAAAGCCGGTATCAACCGGAAACGTCTTACCCTGGATGAGGACATCGACCGTGTGTGCGTGCCCCCCGAGATAGTCGTTCGACTCGAATACGGTAACGTCGTGACGGGACGACAGCAATCTCGCGATCAAACTACCGCTAATGCCGGTGCCGATGATAGCGAATCTCATGTCCCCGCCTATTTGCCATCATTGAAGAGTTGTGGATCCCACCACGTTGGCGAGTTGAATGAGGCTTTATAGCGCGAAGGCAAGGTCTGGCCAGTGTTGGGGCAAGAATTATTTGGACATGGCGGTTCGTTTGGGGGGCAGCGGGAAAAACGAACTCGTCGTACGAACGTAATCCTCGTAGCCCGCCAATCGAGTTCGCAGCGAACTCTCCAACAGGCGAACACCAGAGACACGAATCAGCAAGAATGACATCAGCAGCGGACTGACGATCGTCCACCACCATGACTCCGCCTGCGCGGAGGCGAGATAAAGGCCCCACCAAACGAGAAAATCGCCGAAGTAGTTAGGGTGTCGCGTGTACCTCCACAAGCCGCGATTCATCACTTGTCCGCGGTTGGCCGGGTCCGCCTTGAATTTTGCCAGCTGGTAGTCACCCATCGATTCAAAAAACAGACCAAACAACCACAGCAGGGTGCCGACAATTAATCCCCATGATGATTCGGCGACCTGGCTGATACCAATTTGAATCGGCAGCGAAACGATCCACATGATCAGGCCTTGCAGGCCAAAAACGGTGAACAAACTGACGATCGGAAACGCTGCTTTATGGTGCGCCCGCATTTCCGCATAGCGATAGTCCTCAGGCTTGCCGATGTTTCGCCAGGACAAGTAGACGGTCAA
>JBGSHH010000602.1:0-3279 GCA_041752355.1 Pirellulaceae bacterium
GCCAGGCAAGAACACGCAGATCGCCCCATCACTTTCCCTCGCGAAGCCTTTGGCGAGGAACTCCTCCACGACGCCAGCGAGTTGATCGTGATAGAAACTCTCGCCGAGTTCGTGGTCAAAGGTGACATGGAGGCGGCGATAAAGTCGCTGGATTTCGTCGCGGCACGCAGGCAGAAACTCATTCCATAGCTTGAGATTCTCGGCATCCCCTTCATGCAGCTTGACCGTCTCTTGCAACACGGCCTCGCAGATGTTTGCGTGTTGGGCGGCCAAGCGCGACATCTCGGGGCTGTTCTCGACTTCCGCGACTTTAGCTTGCAGCGCGTCGAGCGAATCCTCCGCTTCCTTGACTTGACCAACGAGTTTCTGCACCTGCTTGTCGTGCTTCTTCTGCTCGGCCTTATCGACAGGGACCGTGGCAGAGCGGAGTTCGTGCAGTTGCATTTCCTTGGCCGCAATCGCTTGACTCGCCTTGGGAATCGCCGCTTTAGTTTCGTAGTAGTCGACCAGCTTATGGACTTGCTTGTACAAGCGGCTCAACTCAGCGATGGGAGCTCGTTTGTAGGCGCCTTGATCGCCGAAATGCTTATACCCATAAATGATCATCCCAAACTGCGTTCCCCAGTCGCCGAGATGATTGTCGCTAATCACCTTGTGACCGACGAATTGCAAGATGCGATACAGCGCGTCGCCGATGACCGTGCTGCGAATGTGGCCGACGTGCATCGGCTTGGCGACGTTGGGAGAGGAATAGTCGACGACATAGGTTCGCGGCGTCGCCACTGCCGTGACACCCAGGCGAGGATCGCCGATCGCTTGCACAAGCGCGTCACGCAGCACCTTGGTCTTGATCTTCAGATTGATGAAGCCAGGGCCGGCGACTTCGACGCTTTCGCAGAGGTCGTCGAGTTTCGTCTGCGCGACAATCTGTTGGGCGACGTCGCGCGGTGGCTTGCCGAGCGTTTTTCCCAGGCTCATCGCGAAATTCGCCTGATAGTCGCCGAATTTGGCGTCCTGAGCAGGTCGAATCATCGCGAGCAGATTGGCGAGATCGGCGGTTTGCCCGGCCAGTGAGGTGGCGAAGCGGGCTTTGAGTTCGGCAAGCAGATTCATGGCGGCAACTGTGCGGGGACGGTGGCAAATCGACAAACGGACAGCCTATCGCTCTTGGCGGTTCGGTAACAGGGTATTTATGACGGCTGGCCAGGGCAATTACGGCGGGTCAAGGGCGGGAAAGAATCAGCGTAAACCATTCTACAGAAATCACTTACAGGATTGTCTGGCGTGTACTGGTGCGGCTCGTGCCTCGCCACACCCTACGTGCATTTCCCGAACCCGGAACCCCGAAAACCACTCCCCTTCCCGCAATTCATCAAAAAATTGACATACGACCGCCCGATTCCCTATAGTAAAGGCTGCTTCGCCTGCCGCGCGCGGTTCGTGCGCGCCTGCCTTTCGTCACGCCTGCAAAGGATCGCAACATGCTCGTCATTCCTGGTCAGCCCGGCAAAGATCTCTGCGACCGCCATCTGGGCGTCACACGCCGCGATTTGCTCCGCATTGGCGGCTCGGCTTTGATGGGCATGACCCTTGGTCAAATGCTGGAACTCAAGGCGACGCAAGCGGCGACCGCTTCGCCTGGCGGCAGCGGTCCCGGCTGGGGCAAAGCGAAGAGTGTGATTCTGCTGTACTTGCAAGGTGGTCCGAGTCATTTGGATTTGTGGGACCCCAAGGACAATGTGCCGGATAACGTGCGCAGCGTCTTTAAGCAGATTCCGACCAAGACGGCTGGCGTCAACGTGACCGAATTGATGCCCAAGTTCGCGCAGGTGACCGACAAGGCGACGCTCATCCGTTCGATGAGCTATACCCCCAACGGCCTCTTTAATCACACGGCCGCCATCTATCAGATGCATACCGGCTACACGGCCGACAAAGTCAGCCCTTCGGGACAACTGGAACCTCCGTCGCCCAAAGACTTCCCCAACTTCGGTTCGAACATCATCAAGTTCAAGCCGCCGGAAGTTCCGATGCTGCCGTTCGTAATGCTCCCTCGCCCGCTGCAAGAGAGCAATGTGGTGAACAAGAGCGGCACGGCCGGCTTTTTGGGTCGTGCCTACGATCCGTATTATCTGTTCCCCAATGGGGACGATATGAACATGAACAAGATGGAAGGGGTAAAGGTCGACGACCTCACCCTCCGTCCCGAAGTTTCCGAAGGCCGCCTTGATCGCCGCGCTCGGCTGCGCGACTTGATCAACAAAGGAATGCCAGAGATCGACAAGGCGGTCGAGAAGTACGATCTGAACAAGTACTACGAATCGGCGATGCAACTCATCAGCAGCGGTCGCGCCCGCGAAGCTTTTTCCTTGAGCAAGGAAAAGGACGCCACGCGCGAAGCCTACGGTCGCAACACCTTCGGCCAAAGCTGCTTGCTGGCGCGGCGCTTGGTGGAAGCCGGCACGCGCGTCGTGGAAGTGATTTGGCCCAAGGTCGCCAATAGTGATAACCATTCCTGGGACGTGCATACCGGCCTGACCGATCGCATGAAGAAGCAAAGCGCGCCGATGCTGGACTCCGGCTTGTCGGCGTTGCTGGCGGATCTCGATGACCGTGGCATGCTCGACGAAACACTGGTAGTTTGCATCGGCGAATTCGGTCGCAGCCCGCAGCGCGGCGTGAGCACGTCTGGCAATGGCAATAGCGACGATGGCCGCGATCACTGGCCTTATTGCTACACCGCTTGCGTGGCGGGTGCCGGTATCAAGCGTGGCGTGGTGTATGGCAAGTCGGATCAAACCGCCTCGGCCCCGATCGAGAATCCGGTCCATCCGATTGAACTCTTGGCCACGATTTATCACGCCGTCGGCATCAATCCGCAGACGATCGTCTACAACCATCTCAACCAACCGCGTGAGTTGGTCAAGGCGGAAGCGGTGACGAAGCTGTTTGCGTAGATGCTGGGGTTTGAGCTGTCAAACCAGGCAACTAGACGGACAACGCCACGGTAACTATGTGCTACGCCGCTTTGCGTGGCACAATGCGTGGTTCTTGATTGGCGTTTGGTGTCGCCGTCGTCAACAACTCGCGGCGTGTCAGCCACGCTTGTCGGACGACGGCAATCGTGGACGCCAGCAATATCCCGCCAAGCAACCACGTGCCGCCGCTGGGCAACGCATTGTGCGCGGCGCCACGCAATAAATCCTGCACAAACCACGCCAGTGGCGGACCCATGAGGCATGTCAGCGTGAGCAAGAGTCCCAGTGGCGCGCGTTGAAG
>JBGSHH010000603.1:0-18650 GCA_041752355.1 Pirellulaceae bacterium
TGACGGCTTCGTAAACGCCAAGCAAGATGTCGTCCTCTGGATCAGCCTCGACGGTCTGCGCAGCGATTATCTGTCGCACGCGGAAGCTCCCCACTTGCAACGCTTGATGAAGGAAGGCGTCTACACGCTGGCGCTGGAGCCGATCTTTCCGTCGATCACGTTTCCCAGTCATATCTCGCAAGCCACGGGTGTGCGCGTCGCCAAGCACGGCATTTCGAGCAATTCATTCTACGATGCGGCCACCGGCAAGACACATCGCTACCCGTCGTATGGCGTGCTCTTGGAAGCCGAGCCGATTTGGCTCACCGCCGCGCGGCAAAAGGTGCGCGTCGCTTCGCTCGATTGGCCTTTGTCGCACGGGCAGCGCGGCGCCGTGAAGGCGGATTATTACGAGCCAAAGTTCGATACATCGCTGAACGATGGCGAACGTCTCCAGCGCTTGCTCGAAGTCTGGCGAAACGACAAAGGCGAACAGCCGCTGCGACTGTTGATGGGCTACGTTGTCGGCACCGACAAGCCAGGGCATGAGCATGGCCCCGATTCCCGCGAAGTGCTGGAAGCGATGAAAGAACTCGATTCGCTACTGGGTGAATTCATCGCCCAGGCGGTCAAGACCTTCGATAAACACCGCCAAGGTGACGAGCAACTCTATGTGTTGTTTACGACCGATCACGGTATGTCCCCGGTGACGACGCTGGTGCATCTTGGATTCTTGGCGGAAGTCGAAGGCCGCGAAGGTGTGGAAATGTCGACCGGTGGCAGTGTTGGCGATATCTTCTTCAAGGCCGATATGCCCAATCGCGACGCCGCGATCAAGGGCACTTTGGAGCGCCTCGCGACTTACAAATTCGCCAAAGCGTGGCGACGCGAGGACTTGCCTGCGGAGTGGGATTTGCAACATCCGTCGCGCGTGGGTGATGTTGTGGTGTCGTTGGAACGGGGCTACACCTTTAGCCGCGCCAACAAGACAGCAACTTCGCCGGTGACCGAGCGCGGTCCGCTGGGGATGCACGGCTACGATCCCAAACAGAATCCAGAAATGCTCGGCCCGATGATTATGTGGCGCTATCCCAAGCCGCTCACGCCGCAAAAGCTCGACCACGTTCACGCCTTGCAACTGCATCCCACAATCTGCGATTTGTTGGGAATCCAGCCCAGCGATAAGGCTAAAGAGAAACCGCTTGGGATCAAGTAGTTCAGCGCGTGGCGAGGACGATGGGAGGAAGTGCGTGTTGAGGCGCCACTGTGGGACGATGAATTCCAGTACCGCCTTGCAAATTGGACAAAGCACTTGCTGGCCAGCCAGCCAGCGAGTCGGGCGCTTTAAACTTCTTGTGGCAGACGCATTGAACTACGATTGGCATGCGATTTCTCACGAACGTGAATCGTAGCGTCGGAGCTAATTCAGGTAGTGTTCGCCAGTGTGAAACAATGCGATTAGTGGGTCAAGAACACGCCCCACACCATCATCCGCCACAGCACGATGCACAGGCCGATGAATAAACCCATCCCGCCTAGTCCCACACCAAGGTAGCTGGCGCGCTGGCGATCGTAGTTCAGTCCCAGCAAGCTGACGATAAAACCGACGAGCGATAACACGCCATTGACCAACAGGCCCAGGATGCCGGTGGCGACCTTGATAAAGTACGTCATGCCGTTGCCCAAGCCAACGACCAGATCGTGCTGGCCATCGCCTGAATAAGCTTCGTACCGCGTGGAGGCCAAAATGACGAGCAACGTCAGCCACCCCGCCATGCCCAGTCCGGAGAAAATCACGCCTAGGATGGCGTTGGGGTTAGAGGTGGGAAGGGACTTGTTTGGTGATTTCATGATTCGTGGAGCATTGCTTTAGCGTGTCGTCGCCAAGGAACATTTCACCGCCAATTCCTGGAGCACTATTGGAAAACTCCTAGGGCGCGATGCATGCCACGGAAAACTCGCATGCCACTGGCGCGAACTCTGGGGAGCCATCGATCAAACCACTTTACGCACGCTCGTAACAGGTTTGGGGGGCAACGTGACGACCTTTCGATTGCTTTCCTGTTGCCGCCTACGCAAATCTTCAGATATAGCGACGAGGTCATATTGGAATTTCGCCGCGTATTCCTGCCGATGGCGCTGGATTTCAGCCACAATTTCGTCTTTCCACATGGTATTAACTCTCCATCAATTCCTGCGGCGTGCAAATCGTAGGCGCAGCAAACCCCTTGGCTTCGCAAGCTTCCACGATCCGCCGTCGGAATGAAGCATTAGCGATGTGCGTACAATTCCATGTTAACAAGAAATCCAGGCCGTTTGCAGCTGCAATCGCCACATGTAACGCATCCATATTCGCCTTAGGCGGTAGCGGAATGATACGCATGAGTGCTTGGGCTAATTTCGTCGCTGGCTGAGTAATCGCGATTTCTGGAATGCCGACGAGAAGGGCCATTCGTTCTTGAGCCGCAATCTTGTCGCCAGCGCTACATTCGTCGATCACCGCAGTGGAGACGTATGCGTCATAGTCCGCTAGGTGATGATCCCACCACTCGTGGGTTAGCTGCTGATTCGCGGCCGTTATCAGGTCGCGACTTGGTCGCGATGCACGATAGCCGATGATGGATGTTTCAAGATAAATCGTGGGCTTCATAGTAATCACGCTTGGCTCAATGCTTACAGTCTCCCCGGCTCGCGCCTCCCCTCCCCTGTCTTCTTTTGATGCGCGTCCCCGAGATCCTTGCGCGCTTGTTCGGCCAATGCCGCTAACTTCTTCACAATGTCCGGATGCTTGGCGGCGACATTCTGCTTTTCGCCGATGTCATCGCGCAGGTTGTACAGTTCGATCCCTTTCACTTGCTCCGTCGAATACCCTCCTGGTAGTCCGTCTTTGCCTGGCGTGCCGGAGAGACTGGGATAGGAATGCGGAAAGTGCAGTTTCCAGTCACCGACGCGAATGCCATCGAGTCCATTGTTCCAATAGTAATAGAACGCCTCGTAAGGGGACTTGGCGTTTTCGCGCGCCATGAGGAGCGGGGCGATGTCAAAGCCATCGATCTTATTCGGGGGCAGTTCGGCAGCGGCAAGTTTCGCCAGCGTGGGCAGAATGTCCATCGTGGTGCAGAACTCCTCGCAGACACGATTCGCGGGGATTTTGCCCGGCCAACAGGCGATGAATGGTTCGCGCTGTCCACCTTCCCACGTAGTCGCCTTGCCTTCGCGCAATGGCCCAGCGGAACCAGCATGATTCCCATACGACAGCCACGGACCATTATCGGAGGTGAAGATAATCAACGTGTTATCTTCCAGTCCCTGCTCCGTGATCGCCTTGCGAATCTGTCCCACGCTCCAGTCCAGTTCTAAAATCACGTCGCCATAGAGTCCCAGCCCGCTCTGGTCTTTGTGCTTGTCGGAAACGAACAGCGGCACATGCGGCATGCTATGCGGCACGTAAAGAAAGAACGGCTGCGCTTTGTTGTCGGCGATGAACTTCACGGCGCGCTCGGTATACCACGTCGTAAGTTGCGTTTGATCGGGGTTGTATTCAATGATCTTTTCGCCATCGATCAGTGGCAACTTGGGAAACGATTTATTCGTGGGGTGATTGGGCCACATATCGTTGGAATAGGGCAGGCCGAAGTACTGGTCGAAGCCATGTTTCATTGGCAAAAACCGCGCGTTGTCACCCAAATGCCATTTGCCAAACATCGCCGTGGCATAGCCACGCGACTTGAGCACTTCGGGAATGAGCTGTTCCTTTTCGTGAATGCCAATTTTCGATCCCGGCCCCAGCGCGCCTAGCAAGCCGACGCGCTGCGGGTAACAACCCGTGAGGAGCGCCGCGCGCGAGGCGGTGCAAACCGCCGCAGGCGTATGAAAGTCGGTAAAACGCATGCCATCCTTCGCCAATTGATCGAGATGCGGCGTCTTCGTTCGCGTTGAACCATAGCAACCTAAATCGCCATAGCCCAAGTCATCGGCGAAGATCAACACGATGTTGGGAGGCGGCGCGGGATCCGCGGCCCGTAAGCTGTTCGAAAGCGTCAAGATTGCCATGCTCAGTGCGACGAGTGAGGCAATGCGAAGATGGCTTAGCATGGTTGTGAATGAAGCATCAGGGTGGGAGGTGGAAAAAGCATAGTATCTGCTCCATCCTGTCTGGGGTCAACATTGCGCCGGAGCGCCAGTTCTTTTTGCCTGCGCGCTGGGGCGTCTGTTAGAATGAAATGCCGTCGGTTCGAGTCATCATCACCTTCATTTCGACGAATGGAATCATGCACGTAGCCTTAGTTCGCACAATCATTCTTGTCTGCTACCTGATGTTCTCGTGGGGAACCTCGTCATTATGGGGCGCGAGTTCCGACGAGGCGGTCGCCGCACTGAAGCAAGATCTTATGGATGCTCAGAGCGATCTCCATACGCTCGTCAAACGCGACTATGCGAACACGCAGCTCACTAAAGCGGATGCCGCCGTCACGCGTCAGTTGCTGTGGGATCACTACGTTCTTCGAATGAAGAAAGACCGTGCCGCCGAAATCGAGACACTCACGCTTCAGGATGGCGAACTAAAGATGCCGCTGTTCGTGAAGAAGTTTGGCGAAAAGCCCGCTGGCGGACATAGCCTGTGGATTTCGCTGCATGGCGGCGGCGGGGCGCCGCCGCAAGTGAACGATGGGCAGTGGGAAAATCAGAAGCGGCTCTATCGCTTGGAAGAAGGCATCTATGTCGCGCCTCGCGCGCCGACCAACACCTGGAATCTGTGGCACGAAGCCCATATCGATCGCCTGTTCGACCGCCTTATCGCGGACATGATTGTCCTGGAACAGATCGATCCCGATCGGGTCTACGTGCTTGGTTATTCTGCCGGAGGCGATGGCGTGTATCAGCTCGCGCCGCGCATGGCCGATCGCTGGGCGGCGGCCGCCATGATGGCCGGGCATCCCAACGACGCGCAGCCACTCAGCTTGCGGAACGTTCCATTCGCGCTGCAGGTCGGGGCGTTGGACCGCGCCTTCAATCGCAATGAAGTGGTGAAGCAATGGGGCGAGAAACTGGATCAACTACAAAAGGAAGATCCGCAAGGCTATCCGCATCTGGTCAAGATCCATGCCGGCAAAGGCCACTGGATGGATGGCGACGACGCGGCCGTGCTCCCTTGGATGGCGAAGCAGCGCCGCGATACGCGCCCCGTGGTTGTCGTTTGGAAGCAAGGCTCCGTCCCGCATCAGCGCTCGTATTGGTTGGCCGTGCCGCCCGATCAAGCGCGGGGTGGGACGCTCGTTTCTGCAGCGCGCGATGGTCAGAGCATCACGATCCGCAAATCCGAAGGCGTGGACAAATTGCTCATTCGTCTGGATGATCGGATGCTCGACATGGACCAACCGGTGCGCATCCTGCGCGAGGAGCAAGAACTTGTGCGCGGTTCCGTCTCGCGCACCATCGCCACGCAAATTGCCACGCTACTGGAACGAGGCGATCCCCAGCTGGTTTTCGATGGTGAAATGAGTGTGGATCTTGCCGAGTAGTCGTCACAGCCAACCAACCTTGCGAAACCAACGATATAGCAGCCCGCAGGCGATGAACATCGACGCGACCACGAACGGATAGCCCCAAGTCAATTCGGTTTCCGGCATGTACTTAAAGTTCATGCCGTACAGCCCCGCGATCATCGTGGGGACCGCCAAGATCGCGGCCCATGCCGCCAGGCGTTTGGTATCGTCGTTCTGCGAAACGGAAATTAACGCCAAATTAGCTTCGAGCGCCGTGTGCGAGAGCTGTTGGAGGTTGTCGATCAAATCGGAAATGCGAATCACATGGTCGTGTACGTCCTGGAAATAGGGACGTGTATCGAGCGGAATCAAGCTCGAATTCATACGTGTGAGCTGTGCCGAGACATCGATCAGCGGCGTGACTGCTTGCTTGAGTGATAGCAGATCGCGCCGCAAGTGATAGATGCGCGCCGTCACGCTACGGACAAACTTGCCGCTGAAAATGTTTTCTTCCAACTCGTCAAGTTCCGCCTCCAACGCGTCCAGCACCGGAAAGTATTGATCGACGATAAAGTCCATCAATGCGTGCAAGACAAACCCCTCCCCTTTGGCGAGCAGTTGGGGTTTGGCTTCGCAACGGGAACGCAATCCCACGTGCGACTTGATGGAGCCGTGTCGGACAGTGATGATGTACCGCGGCCCGAAGAAGAGGTGCGTTTCGCCAAACTCGATCCGATGCTCGCCACCTACACACAGCCGCGCCGTACGAATAACGACAAACATCGAATCGTCGTAGACCTCCAGCTTGGGACGCTGATGGGCGTTATGCGCATCCTCAATGGCCAAATCATGCAGGCCGAACGCTTGCTGAATATGAGCGAGTAGTTGTTCACTGGGTTCATAGAGTCCCACCCAGAGGAAACGATCGGAATGTCGCCAGGCGTCCCCCAGATCGGCAATCGGCACGTCGGCGACGCGTACGCCTTTATGGTAAGCGGCCGAGTTGATCACGCTGCCGTGAGGTTGAGGATCTGGCTTATCAAATTTCCCGAGTGTCAAAGGTCGCTCCCCGCTCAGAGTCTTGGAGGCAGGCGAAGTTAGGATTGCTTCCGGATCACGTTTCTATTCAAAGCTCGCCGTAAAACTCTGCGACGAAGACGAGCGAAACTTTGCCAGCTTATCGCGATCCAGCGTTACTCCCAATCCCGGTCGGTCCGGAATCTCCAAATAGCCTTCCGCATCGAGGACGAAGGGCTCGACGGTGACATCATCAATGTAGGCACAGGGAGTGAGGTACTCCACGTAGTGCGCCACCGGCAGCGCGGCGGCGAGTTGCAAGTCGGCGGCCACGCCCAGAGCCGTATTCCAACCATGCGAGACAAAATGAATGTGATGATCCTGTGCCATCCAGGCGATGCGGCGCGACTCCGTGAGGCCGCCATTCTTGGTTGAATCGGGTTGGATGAAATCGACGGCGCGACGCTCCAGCCAAGGCAAGAACGCCTGGCGACGCGTCAACACTTCGCCCCCCGCGATCGGCACTGGCGAAACGCGCGTCAACTCGATGTAGCCTTCCAGATCGTCGGGTGCCAGCGGTTCTTCAAACCACACGATGTTATACTCGGCAAGCATGCGCGCCGTTTGCCTGGCCCATGACAAGCGATGGGGCCAGAATTGTTCGCTCCCGCCAGCGTCGACCATCAAGTCGATATCGGGACCCACTGTCTCGCACGCCGTGCGCACCAGCAATTCGTCAAAGCCTCGCGTCCGACGGCCAAAGGGTCGCCAGCCCATCTTGATCGCTTTGAATCCGCGCTCGACCACCGACTGCAAGTGTTCGCGCAGCAGTTCCGGCTCGTCGAACAAGATCGAAGCATAAGGGCGAATACGCTGTCGATAGTTTCCACCCAGAAGTCGTGAGACGGGCTGTTGGCAGATTTTGCCGAGCAAGTCCCAAAGCGCGATATCAATGCCACTAATGGTATGTTCGACTGCCCCACCCCGCCCTTGCCAAAACGTCGATTGACGCAACTTCTCGGAAACCCGCTCTGGTTCGACCGCCGATTCACCTACCAACAGCGGCCACAACAAGGTCATCGCACCGGAAACCAGCGCTGCAGAGGTGAAGCAACTGCCAACACCACTTCGCCCATCCTCGGTCTGTACTTCCAACAGCGTATGGAGGTTCTCTCCGGCCTCATGCCCTTGTGGCCAACCACCATCGACGGTGCCGCCGATGAGGGGAATGATCTCGATGCGTTGAATGCGTGGCGCGAATGTGGCAGGCATTGGGTGCTGGACCATGGCCATGGAATCGAATCGTGCGTGTCACTCCACAGAGCGTACCACCTGGCTTATAGAGGGGCAACTTGCCCGTATTTGTCATTTTGCAGCTGTTATCGCCAGAGCTTAACAGGTCGCTTCCGCATTGCGGATGGTTTATAGTGCGGAGCGACGGCGCTTTAGTACAACGTTCCATCAACAAGGAGTACACCGTGATTTGTAGAAAGAATCTGTTTTGTTGGTCACTCACACTGGTCTTGGCGGGGTTGGTCACCACGGCTCAAGCGGAGGTGAAACTGGCATCGATCTTCGGCGACGCGATGGTTTTGCAACGCGATTTGCCGGTTCCCGTCTGGGGTTGGGCGGACCCAGGGGAAGAAGTCACCGTCACGTTGGGCGAGCAAAGCCACAAAGCCACTGCCGACAAAGATGGACGTTGGCAAGTAAAGTTGAACGCACTCAAGGCCAACGCCGAAGGCCAAACGCTCAAAGTGTCAGGCAAGAATGCGGTGGAAGTGAAAGACGTATTGATCGGCGAAGTCTGGATTTGCTCCGGACAATCGAATATGGAATGGAATTTGGGCGGTACCCTCAATGGCAAAGAGGAAGTCGCGGCAGCCGATCAGCCACAAATTCGCCTTTTCGACGTGCAGGGCCATCTCACATCGCCTGTGGCGAAGGACACTTGTCCTGGCAAGTGGCAAGTCTGTCGGCCCAACACGGCTGGCGGCTTCTCGGCGGTCGGCTATTTCTTTGGCCGTCGGTTGCAGCAAGAGTTGAAAGTGCCCATTGGTCTGGTTGGTTCCAACTGGGGTGGCACGCGCATCGAACCTTGGACTTCGCCAGCTGGATTTCGCAGCGTCCCTGAATTGAAACCGATCGCGGACCAGGTCGATGCTTATACGGAGCAAACCAAGGTCGAAGGGGGATCACCAGCCGCTATCTACAACGCCATGATTCATCCACTGGCACCCTTCGCGATGCGCGGTGCCATTTGGTACCAAGGCGAATCGAACGGTGGTGAAGGAGAATCTTACTATCACAAGACGCAAGCCTTGGTGAATGGTTGGCGCGAACTGTTCAATCCCGATCTGGCTTTTTACTGGGTGCAACTGGCGAACTTTCAAAAACCCAATGACAATCCCGAAGGGGGCGACGGTTGGGCCAAAGTGCGCGAGGCGCAACGCAAGGCTTTGAACATCAAGCACACCGGCATGGCGGTGATCATCGATATTGGCGAAGCCGCCGATATTCACCCCCGCAACAAGCAAGATGTCGGCACGCGATTGGCACACTGGGCTCTCCATCAGACCTATGGCAGAAAAGACGTCGTCGCTAGCGGCCCGCTCTATAAGAGTCATAAGGTGGAAGGCAACGCGATTCGAGTTTCGTTTGACCATGTTGGCGGCGGACTCATCGTGGGCAAGAAGGAGGGGTTAGAACCGACCAATGTGGTCAAAGATGGCAAGCTTGAACGATTCGCGATTGCAGGCGCCGATAAGAAGTGGCACTGGGCCGAAGCCACCATTGATGGCAAGGATGTTGTCGTGAAGTCGGCGGAAGTTGCCGAGCCGGTAGCCGTTCGCTACGCCTATTCCATGAACCCGCTTGGAGCAAACCTTTACAATGCAGAAGGACTGCCAGCCTCTCCTTTTCGGACCGATGAGTGGTAAGTAGCTTCTGGTAGTCGATGAACACAGGAAGCGACGCCTCAATCGAGGCGTCGCTTTCTTTTGGATGGGAAGCGGAGCGTCCGCTAGCCAAAACAGTTGAGAAACTCGCGGGGCGTAATTACCATACAAACCCAGCGGCGCGATCAATTTGAGAAGCGGGTTGATTAACGGGGTTCGGTAGGGAAGATCACGAATGGATCGGAACGAAGACGAACCACTACGCCTTTCCGCGCCGTGGCAAGCAGCCTGGCTACTACTGGGCGTGCCCGCCGCTTGCGTCTTCGCGCTGGGCTTGATTTGGCTCCTGCAACCAACGAGTTATCGATATCGCGACCTGACGCAGGATTGGCTCTCTGCGCGTTGCTACCGCGCGGGTCTGCCCATCTACACGCGACATGAAGTCTCCGCGCCGAAGTTTCTCAACGAACAAGAAGAGTTCAAGATCAAGGTGAATGCCCATCCGCCTGTGTCGGTGTTGTTTCTATTGCCTTTGGGTTGGCTGGAACATGATCGAGCGACTCTGGTTTGGAATCTGATCTCGTTGGCATTGATTCCGCTGACGGTATGGCTGGTGCTTGGCCGCTGGGGGCTGCCGACCGATCCCTGGTGTTGGATGGCCGCAATGACGTTATTGGTTTGCAGTGCGCCGCTTGCGAACCAGGTGAAGTACGCGCAGTTCAACTCGCTGTTACTGTTGCTGCTGGTTTTGGCGTGGCTGGCCGATCGTCGCGGCTATATCGTCGGGGCTGGTTGCCTCGTCGGCCTCGCGGCGGGGTTGAAGCTCTTTCCCGCGTTCATGTTGCTATATTTTCTCGCTACGCGGCGTTGGTCGGGTTTCGTCAGCGGCGCGTTGGTCATGGTCTTGCTGCATGGTGTGGCGGCAGGTGTCTTTGGATTGGCCGATATCCAGCACTATTTTCAAGACGTTGTGCCCGAGGTGCATGCCTGGCGTTCGGATTGGCTCAATGGCTCGCTGGCGGGATTTTGGTCGAGGTTGTTCGATGTTACGGATGGCCAAACGCGCGAGCTCTGGCACGCCCCCGGGTTGGCCAAATTACTGACCTACGCGTGTGCTGCCGGAGTTGCATTTCTCGCCGCCGTGAAATGCTGGCGCAGCGATTCGCTTCCCCAACGCGATCTCGCCTGGTCGATCGTCCTGGTCGCCATGTTGTTGGTCTCGCCGGTAACGTGGGATCACTATTTGTTGTTGCTCTTTTTGCCCTTGTCGATTGGCTGGTACTACGCGCGGAACGTTGTCGTTTCCCGCGCCGTGCTAACAATCGTCATCACGGTGGCCGGCTTGATCGCGCCTTACGTTCTCTGGAAATGGCTGTTTATTCGCGACGCGGCTTCGGCGACAGGCTTCGCGGTCGCGGAACCTTGGCAATCGGTCGCCATCTTGAGCGTCAACACTTTCGCCCTCTTGCTCGCGTTTTGCTGGCTCTCCTGCCTTGGTCGCCAGGCGAGCGATTCGCCCCATTCTGCGGAATATGCCCCCGTTTGACGGAACCCGCCGGTCCCGGGTGGATATCGCGCCCGGACACTCGTATATTAACGGGCGTTGATGGATTGCCGGGAAGCTTGCGCGATTAGGAGGCTCATGATGAAGTGGCCGAATCGATGGGCATTGGTGGCGGGGATGCTGCTGTTGGCGCTAGAAGGTGGCACGACGGTCGCACAGGACGATGCGAACGCGGCGGCGGCCTTGCATAATTTGGCGGCGGAATTTCAGAATCTCGGCGAATATCAGAAGTCGGCCGATCGCTGGAATGAGTTCGTCGCCAAGTATCCGGCCAATCAACTGGCCGATCGAGCCTATTGCAATCTCGGCTTTTGCCAACTCAAGCTGAAAAAATATGCGGACGCAGTGAAAACGCTGCAAGCGGGGCTGGCGAAGTTTCCCAATAGTAAGGAAGCCGATAGCCTGTACTTCAACCTGGGGAACGCGCACTACGAACAAGCGGTCGCCAGTAACAAACCAGAAGAATACAAGCAGGCCGCCACCGCGTTTGCCGACACCGCGAGTAAATTCCCGCAGAGCAAGTTTGCCGACCGCGCTCGCTATCTGCAAGGGGAAGCGTTGTTCGCGGCCGGTGATGTTGCCGCGGCGATCGGCGCGTATCAGCAATTGCTCAAAGACTCACCGCAAAGCAGCATCCTAGGCGATTGTCTGTATGCACTGGGCACCGCGCAGCAAGAGCAAGCCAAACATGTCGAAGCGGCGGCGACCTATCAACAGTTTCTCGCCGCCAAGAATCTCGCCGACCATGCTTTAGCGGGCGAGGTGCAGTTGCGGCTCGGGCTGTGCTTGCGCGGTCAGAAAAAATTTGCCGAAGCGGAACAAGCGTTCGCGGCGGCCGCCAAACGGGACAAGTTTCCCCTCGCGGATTATGCATTATTGCAGCGGGGCGAATGCCTGGCGGCACAGGACAAACTCGATCCGGCTGCACAAGCGTATGCCGAATTGCTGCAGCGCTTCCCCGAGAGTAACTACAAGTCGCACGCGCAACTGGCCATCGGTCGAGCGAAATTCCAAGGCAAGAAATATGACGAAGCGGTGCAGTCGCTGACGCCAGTTGCCGATACCAAGGCGCCATCTGCTGCGGAAGCCAATTATTGGCTTGGAAAATCGTTGCTTGCTCTCAATAAACCACAGGACGCCGTAACTCGTTTGGAGCGCGCGGTGCAAGGGTTTCCACAAGGAGAGTTCGCACCATACTTGCAACTTGTGCAGGCCGACGCAATGTTCGAGTTGCCGACCCGTTCCGCCGAAGCGACCGCGCTCTATACCGCCTTGCTGCAAAAATTCCCCGAGCATTCGATCGCTGCGCAAGCCATGTATGGCGCCGCATTGTCGGCGCTACGGGCGAAAGACTACACGCAGGCCAAGACGCGCGCCGAGGCATTTCTCGGCAATGCGAAACTGGCAAACCATGAACTCTTGCCGGAAGTCGTCTACATTGCCGCCGAAGCGAATTTACTCGATCCGCAACAAGAAGAAGCGGCGCGACGCGCCAAGGCGGAACCGCTCTATCGCCGACTGACCGAAAAACATCCCGAGCATCCACGCGCCGGCCATGCCCAGCTACGTATCGGCTGGTGCTTGCTGACCAGTGGCAAGCGTGCGGAGGCGGTCAATCATCTCAACGGCGCGCTCGGCAAGCTCAGCGATCCAGAGCGGAAGGCCGAAGCGCAACTCTTAATTGGTCAATGCCATCTGTCGGACAGCAAGGCGAAGGAAGCCGTGACGGCGCTGGAAGCTGCCTTGCAGACCGCACCCAAGTGGCAGCGTGCGGATGAAGTACTGCTCGCACTGGCCCAAAGCCAACGACAGGTAGGCGATGCGGGCAAAGCGGCAGCGCGCGCCGATGAGTTGCTCAAGAATTACGCGCAAAGCGGCCTCCGCGCCGACGCGCTATTGCTGGTCGGCGAAGTGAAACTACAAGCCAAGCAATACGACGAAGCGATCGGGTTGTTCCAACAAATCGCCGAAAAACACGCCGGGAGCGAAGCACTCCCTGCCGCTAAATATGGCTTAGCTTCGGCCTTGTACGCCAAAGGCGATGATGCACAAGCACTGTCGCTGCTCGACGCCTTGGTCACTTCGTCAGGCAAGCCCACCATCGTCGCCCGCTCGCAGTACCTTCGCGCGCTGGTGCGTCAACGTCGCAAAGAGTTTGGGCCCGCTGTCGAGGACTTGCAAGCCTTCCTGGCAACCAACCCGGCGACGAACGAAGCCATCGATGCTCGATACGCGTTGGCCTTGTGTCAGGTGGGCTTAGGAAAATTCGCGGAGGCGACCGCGCAACTCGACGAAATTCTCAAGCAGCAAGCCGACTTCGCGCTGGCGGATACGGTCTATTATGAGATGGGCCATGCGCTGCTGGCGCAGAATAAACCAGCCGAAGCGTCGAACATGTTTGCGTCGATCGCTGCGAAGTTTCCGCAAAGCATCCATGCCGCGGAAGCGCAGTTTCGGGTGGGCAGTCAGCATCTGGATCTGGCGGAAGCCACCAAAGATGAAACCGTTGCCAAGGAGGAATTGACCAAGGCAGCGATGTCATTCCAAGCCGGCTTAGGTATCGTCAAACAAGCTGAACTGCGCGAGAAATTGCAATACAAGCTGGGCGATGTGTTGTTTCGACAGGGTCAATACGATCCCGCTGCGGCCGTGCTACAGCAACAGCTGAAGGATCGGCCCCAAGGGGAACTTGCGTCGGCCGCCGCCTACCTGGCAGGCGAGAGCTTCTATCGCGCAGGCAAGTTCGCCGAGGCGTTGCCTCTGTTCAGCCAGGTTGCCGCGAGCAAGGACGAGCGCTACGACGCGAACGCCTTGTATCGCGCCGGCACCTGCGCGGCCGAACTGAAGAATTGGCCCGAGAGCGAGCAGCGATACGCCTCCGTCGTCACGCTGTTCCCCAAGTTCGCGCAGATCGCGGAAGCCCGTTATGGTCAGGCGCTCGCGCTAAAGAATCAAAACAAACTCGCCGATGCTACCGCCATGCTCACCATCATCGCCGAAGGCCCGCCCACCGAGACCGCCGCCAAGGCGATCTTTCTGCGCGGCGAAATCAAGTTCGCGGAAAAGAAGTTTGCAGAAGCCATCGATGACTTTCTGCTCGTGGCGGTGGGCTTCAATCTCAAATCGTGGCAAGCTTTGGCGCGGTATGAAGCGGGGCGTTGTTACCTGGAACTCAAACAGCCGGACAAAGCCTTGATTCAATTCCAGACTGTGACGAAAGACTTCCCCGATCATCCGCGCGCTCCAGATTGCGCCAAGCTTATCGCCGACTTGAAGAAATAGTCTCTTCGCTCGTCGCCCCTTCTACGGAGACACAACATGGAGCCTCGACTTAGGCATCGCACGCCGCGCTGGGTGCAGCGATCGGTACTCGCCTTCACGGTATCGATGTTTCTGATACTTGTGATGTCGCCAATGCCGCGCAGCTATGGTCAGGATGCGCCACCGCCCGCCATAGCACCGCCGGTGCAAGAGACCCCTGTCGGTGAAGACGCCGTCAAACCTGCCGCACAAGAATCACTCGGAGAGATCATCTTCGGCAGCGGCCTGGCAGGCATGGTGTTCTATGTGATCCTAGGCTTGTTCTCGATTGTGGCCGTGTCCGTGACGCTGGAACGATTCGTGAACTTGCGGCGCGAGAAGATCGTTCCGCAAGCGTTCGTGCGCCAACTCCGCCAGTTGTTGAAAGATCGGGAAGATACGCTCCCCAATCTGCAACGCTTGTGTGAAGGGTATACCGCGCCAGTCGCTAGCATTCTCAAGGCCGGCTTGTTGCGCGCAGGTCGACCGCTGCTGGAAGTGGAAAAGGGAATGGAAGATGCCGCCGCGCGCGAGCAATCGGCGCTCCGCGCGAAGCTGCGTCCCTTGAATGTCATTGGTAATGCTGCGCCGCTGGTGGGACTGTTAGGCACGGTGGTTGGCATGATTCTGTCCTTTCGCGTTTCGAGCGAGGTGGGACTGGGAGCGGGTGAGCAACTAGCCCGGGGAATTTACATCGCGCTGCTGACGACCGCGCAAGGCCTATCGATTGCGATTCCTTGTGTGCTCGTGACCGCCTGGTTCAATTCGCAGATCGAAAACTACATGCGTGAGATTGACGAAGTCTTGCTCGATACACTGCCGAGCTTCGCGCGCTTGGAACGAGGACGAGACATGGCGCCAACCACGGAAGATCGCGCCTATGTCGCGGCGGGAGATTGATCCATGCGTTTGCCACCTGCCAACACGGAACAAGAAGGACCGAACCTCACGCCGGTCATCGATATTGTGTTCTTGCTTTTGATCTTCTTTTTAGTTGCCACGCAGTTTAGCCAGCAGGAAAAGCTTGTCTCAATACGATTGGCGGAGGTGCTGCAGGCGCAGCCACTGGCGATGGGACCGAAAGAAGTCATCATCAACATCACCAAGGAAGGACAACTGGTGGTGTACGACGAGACGCTCAGCGAATTGCAACTGATCAACACGCTGGCGACCATCGCCAGCAAGAATCCAGGGCAAACGCGCGTGCAGATTCGAGCGGATCAAGAGGTTAAGTTTCGCTTCCCCTTGACCGTCATCGGCATCTGTAAGAAGCACGACATCGACTATTCCGTAACGGTTCTGGAGCAGCAAGACTAACGCCACTACCAGGACGGAGGTTCGCCATTATGGATAGCTCAGGCAATGGCAGTCGCGGCAGCCTTTGGCGCCGATTGCGAAATCGCTCGACGTCGAAGTGGTTGCTGATCGGCGCTGCGGTCGTCGTGTTGCTATATCTGTGCGTGCCCCGTCGAGTGGTCGAGGTCGTGGCGATCGATAGCTTGCATCGCTGGACGCACGGTGCTGCGCCGCCGCAACGTTCCGTTGTCTGGCAACCGGCCGAGCGCGTCGCGCCGCCAGCGGATACCGCCGAAGTTCGCGACAGTCTCATTCGCCCGCAACTCGATGAGCATGGCACCGTGCTGTACTTTACGTTGCGCAAAGCGGATGGCCAGGCCGATCTTTTCCGCACGCGGTTGGTCAATCGGCGGTGGCAACAGGCAGAAGCGGTCGCGGAACTCAATTCGCCGGCCGATGATATTGGCCCCGTCATTAGCCACGATGGCCAATCGCTCTACCTTTATTCCGATCGCGAAGGGGGTTTTGGTGGGTTCGATCTCTATGCCGCCCAGCGCACCCAGACGGGCTGGTCCACGCCGATAAATCTTGGCCCCCGCGTGAATAGTCCCGCGCACGAATACGATCCGGCCATCGCGCCGGATGGCTTGCGGTTATTCTTTTCCAGCAATCGTTCGCCGCGCATGCAACGCCTGATTGCCGAGCACGATGGCAAGATTCCCGAAGAGCATTGGCGGACCACGTTGCGGGCCGATCTAGGTCTCGCAAAGTTCGACCTTTACGCTAGCGGGCGCGAGGATGCCAAAGACGCATGGTCGCTGGCGTCGCCACTGGACGCAGTCAACATCGCCCAATCGAACGAAGGCTCGCCGTACATTGCTGCGAACGGCGCGTTCTTGTATTTCGTTTCCGATCGCCCCACTCCTGCCGCCACCGAAGCGAACTTTGATATCTACCGTGCTCGTCTTCGTGAGGACGTTGTCGGGGAAGTCGAGAATCTCGGTAGCGGCGTCAACAGCGACGCGAACGAGTTGGAACCGGCGCTCTCGGAGGAAGGCTTTCGACTCTATTTCTCCCGCAGTCGAACCGATTCCCCGAACGCGGAACTGTACGACCTGTATGCCAGCAATGCTTCGGAGATCGAGCAGAATGCGCGCTGGGATGCCCCGCCGGCGCAGATGATGTTTTCGGGCGTCTATCGATTTATGCGGCACAATGCCTGGTGGCTGCTCATGGCGATCTTGCTAATCGCCTTGTTATTAGCGTTAGTGTGGTTCGCGCGGCGCGTGTCGTTTCGTCGGGCGAGCGTGCCGGGATTCCTGCTGATTGCCGTGGTGCTGCACTTGTTGCTCGGTGCCGGCACGTTCTTGGTGTACTTCAAGGATGAAATTGTCGCCAAGATCAAACACTTCGACGAGGTCGTGGTGGCGACGGAAGTGAATATCCTCGATTCCAAATCGCCGGAACCACCAGCGAAGCCCGAGTTCGATCAAGTGGCCGATATCGCGCCGCCGACGCCCCAAGAGAACGCCAGCATTCCGCGACAGGCGGTTCAGGCGCCAACCATGCCTGCGCGCAGTTCCTCCAACGCGTCACCTATCGTCGCTCGCATCGCGCCGGAGGATGCTCCGACGAAAGTCATGACGCAAACGCCAGCGGTTGAGTCGACGCAGCCGCCTGAACTTCAACGGCGCAGCACTTTGCCCGATTCACTAACGCAGTCAGCGGCGCTCGAAGCCATGAGCATGCCGCAATCCGTTGCGGAAGAACAACCGGCGGCAAGTCCCGTGAACGTCGAGCGCGCGGTCGTGACACCGCAATCGCCAGCAGCGCCGCCGACTTTACCGCGACGTTCGATGTCCGCGGAACTAGCGCGCGTCGAAAGCGCCGTGCAACGGGTCGACACCAGCAACGCTCCCGCGCCGATCGCGCAGCCCCTGTCGCCATTGCGGAAGAATCAACCGTTGTCTCCCGCCGCCTCGGAGGCCGTTGCCGCCGCAGCGCTCAGCGAACTCGCCGCCTCAAGTCCCGCGCCCACGATTGAACGTGCCGAGGCATCGATTCCGCGCGAAGCGGTCGCTCCTACAACGCCGCTGCCTATCGCCACGCTCGAACGCAATTCGCCGCGCGCCGTCGCTCCACCGCTCGATGGCGAACTGGCGATTGTGCAGTCGGACCTACCTACCGCCAGCACGCCGATGGCATCGCTCACGCGACTTACTCCGCAGCCCGTCGATTCGCCTTTGTCAGCGGCACTTACCGCGCCGGCCACCACGATCGCGAGTCCCGAGGCGACGGGCGATTCGCTACCGACGAGTCCGCAGATCGCGCTCGCCCGTAAGACAACTACCGCGGCCTTGTTACCGAGCACAACGCTCACGACTGCGGCCGCAGACGCCAAGGTTGCGCCGCAGTCGGAGGCGCTGACGCGCATTCCAAACAGCGCCTTACTTCCCGATACCAACGAGATCGCCAACCCGCTGAAAAAGCGGACGATGATCGATAACACAGACCGACCTGAAAGTCCGGACGACATCGCACTCGCCGATTTGGCGCTCCCGAATGCGACTGCGCCCGACGCTGCCGAAACGCTTCCCAAGCGGGACATCTCTCTCGCGCGCACGAACATGCCTGCCACAGAAGTTCCGCAGCCAATCAACGCACTCGCTGGGAACTTCGCGGTCGAAGTGCCGAGCGTGGAATCTCCGCCTTTAGGTCGCTCTAACAATGACGCGCCGTTACCGCTGGCGCCGATGATCGCCACGGAATTGGCGCGCGCTCGACCCAACCAGACGGACAATGCTCGCGCGCCCAGCGCCGTTCCTTTAGCCGCTTCACCAACCGCTGAGAATTCACCCGATCAATCGATGCTAGGTGGCATCGACGTCGAACTCTCGCGCATTACAGGGCTAACCACGGATCGCGCCGCTCCCGCAAATCCGCTAGCGCGGACTTCCGTCAATCATGCGCCGCTTGAACTTGACAACCTAAATCGGCAAGATGCTCAGGACGAAACGCAGTTGGCGGCCAATGCGAGCCTTGTGTTACCTCGCACCAAGCGGGGCGATCATTTGGCATTCGCCGAAGGGAATATCCGTTTGCAAACGCTGT
>JBGSHH010000604.1:0-6219 GCA_041752355.1 Pirellulaceae bacterium
CAGCGCGCGTCGTAAGTGTCGCCAGTGAACCAGGCGGCATCCATGAACGCTGGCACCGGCCAATCAGCACATAAATGGCGCGCGAGCGAGGCGAACTGCCGGCGGACATTGTGCGTGCGTGGCCGCCAGACGTCGAGCGGTCGTTTCCACGTCAGCGGTTGGCGCGCGAGTGCCAAGAGCGCGTCGAGATAGGTGTTGCCTGGTCGCTGGCCATATTGAGCAATCACAGCGCTCGCATCTAGCAACTCCGTGTGGCGCTGGGCATGCAGCAGCAGTTGGCGAAACCGCTCCGTCGCGCCGAAGTTCTGCGCCAGTTGGCTGAGCCGAAAGATGGTGATCAGCAACGGATCGGTCAATTCCGTGAGTGCCATGTCGCCAGCGAAGATGCCAGCGATGATTTTGGCGGGATGTCGAGCGGCGAGTCGCTTCCGCGCCACGTGAGCATCGGCAATAGCGCGCGTGAAGCAGGCGCGCTCACCGCCTCGTTCGCGCCAGTGCTTATTCAGCCGCCGACTAAAGCCATGCGCCGCGCACCATTGGCGGTACTCCGCCACTGTATGCAGGCCGAGCGAGGCGATGTGCTTGAGCAGCTCAGGATCGTTCGCGGGATCGAGTTTGTTCTGTGAGGTTGAATCGGCCGACATAGTGTTCGTGGTTTCTGGCACAATAATGCTGGATGCGTGGCGTGAACCCCGCGCGCGGCGGACGTGTCATAGTGCGCAAGTAACTGACTGGCATGGGTGGTTTCCCAAAAGTGAATGGTGGGATCATTTTCCGACTGCCATTACGACAAGCAGGGACGAAGAAGGTTCAGTCGCACAAACCAAAATGATCGCGAGAAGTGTTATGGGCAGTTCCTACGGCGACTTCATCAAGTATCCGCGCACGCCGCATTTGTTTGGCTCGACGGGGACCGACGACGATAAGCATCTCGGCGCAGCGGAATCCAGTCGCTTCATCGCTGACGAGTCGCTCATTGTGGAAGAGAAGCTGGACGGCACCAACGTCGGCATCCACTTCACCGACGCGGGCGAGTTGGCGCTGCAATGCCGCGGACATCTCATCACCGAGGGGATGCACCCGCAGTACGACCTGTTCAAGCAATGGGCGACGGTCAAGCGCGCAATGCTGGAAGAACGCCTGACGAATCGCTACATCCTGTTTGGCGAATGGCTTTATGCGCGGCATTCGGTACATTACCAGCAACTGCCGCATTACTTCTTCGAGTTTGATATCTACGACAAAGCAGATCGTGTGTTTCTCGACTTAGCGCGACGCCGCACGATCATCGACAACACCGGCATTCACACCGTGCCCGTCGTGCATTGCGGCAGCGTGCAGCGCAAAGCACTCACGGCGCTGATTGGCCCCTCAGCCTTCGCCAGCGAATTCGCCAATCCGCTGACAGGGCGAACCGATAACCTGATGGAGGGTCTTTACTTCCGCACCGAAAGTCAGGGCATTGTGACGGGGCGCGCGAAGTTCGTGCGCCCGGAATTTGTCGAGAAGATCAAGCAAAGCACCCATTGGCAGCAACAAGTCATGGTGCCTAATCGATTGAAACACGAAGCGGATATTTGGTCATGAACTGGACAGAACTCGCCCATGCGTCCCTCGCTGACGTGCTGACTTGGGCCAGCACGCAACCTTGGTGCTGCGCCATGGCGGCCTGTCAGCAGGATGCGCAGTGGCATGCCGAAGGTGATGTTTGGACGCATACCAAGCTGGTTTGTGACGCCCTCACACAACTGGACGAATGGCCTGCGTTGTCGCGGTACGAACAGAACGTGCTCCTGTTCACCGCCTTGTTTCACGACGCTGGCAAGCCGCCCACGTCCCAAACAGACCCGATCACGGGGCGCGTTAGTTCTCCCAAGCACGCGATGAAAGGAGAGCATTTGGCGCGTGGAATTCTGCGTGAGTTGGGCTGCGATCTGAACACGCGCGAAGCAATCGCCAGGATGGTGCGCTATCACGGTCGGCCTGCATTTCTGTTGGAGAAAGCAGAGCCGGCGCGCGAAGTGGTGTCACTTTCGTGGCTTGTGAGCAATCGCTTGCTCTACCTGTTCGCTATCGCCGATACGCGCGGGCGACGGACGGCCTCGATGGATCGTCCCGAAGAGAATCTGCGTTACTGGAAGCTGCTGGCGGAAGAACAACACTGCTTCGACGCGCCGTATCCGTTTGCCAACGATCAAGCACGTTTTCAATTCTATCGCCAGTCGGACTATGATCTGCACTATGTACCGCACGAGGAGTATCACGCGACCGTGACGATGCTGGCGGGCCTACCAGGCAGCGGCAAGGATCGCTGGTTGGCGACACAGCGCGGCGAGTTGCCTGTTGTCGCGCTAGATGATTTGCGCGCGGAACTCGATGTTGAGCCGACGGACGATCAAGGCAAGGTGGCACAACTGGCGCGGGAACGCTGTCGCGAGCATTTGCGCGCGAAGACGGATTTCGCCTTCAACGCCACCAATCTACTGCGACAAACACGTCAGCGCTGGATCGATCTCTTCGCCGACTATCACGCGCGCGTCGAGCTGGTTTATCTGGAACCACCCCTCGCGACCATCTTGAGCCAGAACAAGCAGCGGTCGCGCCATGTGCCGGAACGTGTGATCCGACGTTTGATGGAAAAATGCGAACCGCCGACCTCGACGGAATGCCATCGCTTGTTGGTTGTCGAATGACCGAAAAAACACGGGGCGGGATGGCTCGCGCCCTAGATGGTACACTTCGCCGTCACTCTAGCCATTTGTTGCGTTTCAATTGATCTCACGCATTTGCTTTATGCCGGCAGGATTAAAGCGAAATGGCCTTGAGGACTTGTAGCAATTCAATTGTTCTAACATAGGGGAAGATGGTTTCTCATTCGACGAATCAATTGCGATGTTCTGATGAAATACTGCGTTTTTGAAATCCCCGAGTTCTGCGTAGGCGGCTGCCAGTGCGATTTCGATCCTCATGGACTTCCCTTCTGATTTGTCCTTCCAAGCCGTCTCGGCAGCTCGTGCAATTTCTAGCGCCTGCTCGCCATTTCGAGCATCGTCATTGGGAGTCGAAGCGATCAAAAGAGCGAGAACAGCTTCCGCTCGTGGATCCCTTGGGGTTACTCGCACGACTTGGTGTGCGTCGTCGAGGGCAGAGGAAATGTCGCCAACGGCGATAAGTGAATCAATCCTCTTGATGATAAGCGTCGGCGGAGCCATACCTTGAAATTCGTTCGCTATTTCCGTCGAATAGTCGTCTCTCGCCAGTTCAAATTGTTGTGCCCTCATGTAGGCATCGCCTCTCAATTCGAATGGCTCTTCACCCTCTTCGGAACATTCAATAGCCTTTGTGAATGCCAGTATTGCCTGCTGAGCATTGTCTTTCGCAAGCTCAGTTCTTCCCAGGCATGTGTATAGATAGGATTGGTCACCAATGTTGGCACCCATACATGCCTTGATTTCCTTCGTCGCGGTTTCAAAATCAAATTGCCGAATTAGTATCTCGATGTAAAACTGTCGAAGTTCGAAGCGATCTGGTGATTCGCCAATTGCCGCCTGGCAAAGTGCAATTGCTTCTTCTGTCTGATCATTTCCCAGCAAAGTGTTGATGCGCTGACGTACATCGGGGTTCACATCGAGAGCGACCTTGGAATCGCTCTGCGTAGGCGAGCTGTGGATGCTAGGACTCGTGGGGGCCAAATTGGGTTGCTCCGGGTTGCTACCGCAGCTCGTCAAGAACGCAGTAATAATGCAAGCGAAGCAGAAATCGCACCAATTCTTTATCAGACAGACGGAATTCATCGTTGTCCTTTTTCTTCTTTCACCCGATGTCATTGGTTGGAACCAGCCGTTCTACCGTCTACCAGTTCCCGCCTGCCGCCCTTTGCTCGTATTCGTCGATAATCTCATCCCGGGACGTGCCCCCGGAAATTACTACCGCTCCTGTGCGTCTGCTTACAATAATCGGGCCCAAGCCGTAAAACGAATGTCGTGAGTTGCCGGATTCCTTATATTCTTTCGAGTTACAGAGGAACGCAAACACGTGGTCGCGCTCAACTGTGTGTTCCTCCCAGATCATCGCGTGAAGCTTCCCCGAATCTATATCGGCAATGGCCCCAATGGCAATCTCCAATGCCTCCGCGCGTGTCAACATGCTATGTCCTTTCGGTGCGGCAAAAAGAGGCTATCCAAAAGCTAACAGAGAAGCGGGGACGGGGGAAGTTGAACAAGGATAGATGGAAACACATCGAGGGAAGCGGAATCCGCGAAAGATGCGTTAGCGGAGTGAATGTGCTGCGCGATTGGAATTCCTCGCGAGCGATTTGGTTGTCGAATGACAAAAAACACGGGGAGGGATGGCTCCCGCCCCGTGTCATCAGCGACTGCTTAGTTGTCGACTGCGGTGATGATGCCGGAGCCGACGGTCTTGCCCCCTTCGCGAATGGCGAAGTGCGCGCCGACATCGCAGGCGACCGTCTTGTCGAGTTCGACCTGGATCACGGCGTTGTCGCCGGGCATCACCATGCCTTGCTCGTTCGACAGCGTAATCGATCCCGTCACGTTCGTCGTGCGAAAGAAGAACTGCGGCTTGTATCCGTTAAAAAACGGCTTGTGACGGCCACCTTCCTCTTTGCTGAGCACGTACACCTCGCCTGTGAACTTCCGCCGAGGGCGAATGGAGCGCGGCGCGGCGATCACCTGTCCGCGTTGCACTTCGTCGGCGCGAATGCCACGCAACAGCAGACCAACGTTCTGTCCCGCCTCGCCTTGTTCCAGGGCGCGGTGAAACGCTTCGATCGCGGTGCACACGCTGTCGCGCGCCTCACCTAGTCCCAAGACCTCAACCGCTTGACCAACCACGATGCGACCTTGCTCGACCTTGCCGGTAACCACCGTGCCCCGCCCTTCGATGATATGCACACCTTCGATCGGCATCAGGAACGGCTTGTCAATCGCGCGCAGCGGATCGCGAATGGACTGATCCATCGCCTGGAGCAGTTCCACGATACAGCGACGACTCGTCGGATCGATCGGCTTTTGGAGCGCGGCTTTGGCGTTGCCACGGATGAACGGGACGTTGTCGCCATCGAAGCCGTACTTGGTCAACAGTTCGCGCGTTTCCAACTCGACCAGTTCGAGCAGTTCCTCGTCCTCGACCAGATCACACTTGTTGAGGAAGACCACAAGTTGCGGCACGCCGACTTGTCGCGCGAGCAGGATATGTTCGCGCGTCTGCGGCATGGGGCCATCGACGGCCGACAAGAGCAGAATCGCGCCATCCATTTGCGCCGCGCCGGTAATCATGTTCTTGATGTAGTCGGCGTGGCCAGGACAGTCGATGTGCGCATAGTGCCGCACCGCGGTCTCGTACTCGACGTGACTGGTGGTAATGGTGACCGTCTTACTCTCGTCGCGCACGATGCCGCCTTTGGCGATCTCGCGATACGGCTTCGATTTGGCCAAGCCTTGCGTGGCTTGGACCGCCAGAATGGCGGCGGTCAGGGTGGTTTTTCCGTGATCGATATGACCAATGGTACCGACGTTGACGTGAACCTTGTTCATGTCTTGCTTTACTCCCCGGTTGCGACAAGCAACCAACTAGGGGTGGGTGACTCCGCCACTCAATCGTTTGAGCGATTTTTTCTCCACAACGAGCGAACCCAGAGCGGTGGATGTCACGATTTGCCAACAGGCGGAAGTAGGACAGTCGCGCAGCAGAATAGGTTCACGGCGATCGCATTTCGTCGCCCCAGCGCACGGCGACATCTGCCACCACTTCCTGGGGTACAATGCGTGCGGTTTCGAATCCTCCCTAAACGCCTACACGGGAAACACGATGCTCCGAAAAGTAACACTCGGTCGCACGGACTTGGAAGTGACGCAACTAGGCTATGGCAGTATGGGCTTGCGCGGGCCGCGCACTTGGGGCGTGCGCGTGGTCAGCGATGAAGATGCCGACAGGATGCTCCATGCCGTGCTGGATGCTGGCATCAACTTCATCGATACCGCGCCTGACTACGGCGTAAGCGAGGAGCGGATCGGTCGTTTCATCGGTTCGCGCCGGAGCGAGTACATATTGGCGACCAAGTGCGGCTGCGCTTATACGCAACATGCCGATCATTTGGAAATCGCGCACGTTTGGCAGCCGGCTGTCGTGCGGCGCAATCTGGAAACGAGTCTCCAGCGCTTGCGCACCGACTATCTCGACGTGCTGCAGTTTCATGGT
>JBGSHH010000605.1:0-2774 GCA_041752355.1 Pirellulaceae bacterium
CGCTCGATCGACAATTGCCAGCCCCCATCGGGATTGAGTTGACACGTGGCATCGGTGGTCAGCTGCGAGCGACCGTGCGTCGCCTTGATGTTCTTGAGCACGATATCGCCATCGCGGTAGCGAAACGCACCGGTGACGTGATCGACGCGATACGGAAACCAACTCGGCTCGAGCGTAATGCTGCGCGCTCCCGGCGAAGTTTCCGCGCGGCCATACTTTTGACCTTGCACATCGATCGTGGTGGCGCGCGTCGCGCAGTTCAGGCCAAAGAAGATGCGCAAGTGATCGACCGAACCGCTGGGATGCAGGCCGCTCCACAGCGTCTGCATCTTCGCAGGCAAGGCTTGCTTGAGATCGTCTTCCAGCGGCACATCGGAGGCGGCGAACTCGAATTGCAGAATCTGCTCGCCGAAGCTGTCAGGCATCAAACTACCTTGCCCGATCACCGAAGCGCCGTCGTTGGTGCCGGAGAGTTTCGCGAACGTCCAGTTGCCATGCTTCCATTCGATTTCGCCTTGGATGCGGTCGAGCGGATAGGGAAACTTCTCGTAGCGAATCTCGCCATTTTGAAACGCGACGAAGAGATAGGGCAGGGGTTTGTCTTGTGGGTTTTCGCGATCAACGCGGAAGCGAAACTTCACATCGCCGCGCGGCCGTAGCGAGCGCACGATCCTTTGCGATTTCTCATCCATCGCCCTCAAGAGTCGCTCGTCGATGGCGATGGTATCGTCGGACGCCATTTCGACCCAGCCTGTAAAGTCGGGCCCCGGCTCGAACAGATGCCCCTTGGCCGTCACTCGTTTGCCGCCGGCGAGCGCATGCGTGTCGAAGATCAGTTCTCCATTGCGCAGTTGCACCTTGCCGCCGGTGCTGGTGACGCGATAGGGAAACTTCTCATACGCCACGGAAACGTCGATCAATTCGGCGGAGATATCGTGCTGCCAGGCCTGGCCATCGAAGTTGAAATCGAAATTGGCATGGACCGCGCCGGTGGGAATGAACTTATCCCAAACGTCGCGAAACTTTTCATTCAGCGCGTCGGCCAGGTGACTATCGAGCGCCAGTTGCACGACGCGACCGGTAAGTTTGAGCGGCGCGGCGCTATCCCAACCGGAGCGCGTCATCGTCAATAACAATTTCGCGTTGCCGCAGCGCGCGGTGACATCGCTCAGTTGCGCGCCGCGATCGTCGCAGGCGATGGTCGCCTTCAAATCGGTGAGCGGATGCGGCAGACGCGGATCGTCGAGGCGACCTTCTTCCAATTGCCCCGCCAGCGCGAAGTGAAAGGGCAAATCGCCTGGCAGGCCGCTGATGTGCTGATTGGTGAGTTCGTAGTCGAGCGAGAGCTTCGCCCGTAAGTCGTGCAACGAAAGCAGCTTGGTGGGAATGGCGATCGGAAGCGAATCTTCCAGCGCGGGCGTGACTTGCAAGGTGTCGATGCGACCCTGAAAGGCCCACGCGCCGCCAGTCGGATCGAACCAGCCCGCCAAGGACAAGCTGCGAAAATGATCGCAAGCGAGTTGCCCGGTGATCTTGAGGGGCGTGCGACTTTTGGCTTCCGGCAGCACCGCCAACGCCTCAGGCGAAGCATCGGGAACAATCTCCAAGTCGAGGTTTTTCAGCAGCAAAGGTTGCGAAGCATTGAGCGCGGGATCGCAGATTTCAATCGCGGCATCGAGCAAGCTAACCGGCGGTGGTTGCGAACCCGACTTGGGAAGCGGCAACAGCGCGGCAACATTCCACGAACCATCGGCGCGACGCGTCGCTTGCAAGCGCGGGCGGCTGATGGTGATGTGTTTGAAATGGGGCTCGTGGGTGAGGAGTTCTTGCAAGCTGGTATCGCAAGCGCAGAGCATTTCATCGACATAGACCAACTCAGCGTACTTGGCCTCGCTCTGCGGATCGCGTATGCGCAGCCCGCGAATTTGAATGCCACGCCCTTGCACGATCTGCGCGGAATCGACGGTGACCGTGAGACCTTGGTAGTGTTCGCTGAACTTCGTCAGCACGCGCTGCCGCACTTCCTCATCCAGCCGATCGATGCCGAGGATCCCGGTATAAAGCAACCCGCCCGTCACACCGACCCCGGCGATGATCAACCACACCACGGTGCGCACGTGCCCATAGACCCAGCCGATCAGGCCTTTGCGCGGCGCAGGTTGTGGAACAGGTGTGATCATGTCTTACGTGGGGTAGGCTTCCAGCCTGCCGTATATTTACGTGGGGTAGGCTTCCAGCCTGCCGTGCCTTCATTTCTTGCACCGCCGCGGTGATGAGACGTCGCGCCCGATGGAACACCGCGGCGTTCCCTACCAGCCCGCAGCGCAAGCGAGGCCGGAGGTGGTGTCGCGCCGTACCAGCGCCGCGGCGTTAGCTCACAGGCGAAAGGCCAAGACGCTGGAGATTGCAACGAGGGCGCGCCCGATGGAACACCCGGGTCGATCGGCCGAGAACCTCCGACGATCTCCGCGGCGCTGGGACGGTAAGGTTTTCTTGCAGATGCAACCCGTGGGGTATGCTTCCAGCCTGCCGTGTATTTGAATCTTACGGCGCGGCGGGGATGGGACATCGCAACCAAATCAACCCCAGGCGTGTTGCCCAATCGCCTGCGATCTATCTCCGCGGCGCTGGGACGGGACCACCATAACCCTATCCTCGCTGGCGCTTCGGGCTGGTGAGGATCTGCAACCCGTGGGGTAGGCTTCCAGCCTGCCGTGTATTTTTTTCTTTCGCCGCCGCGGGGATGGGACGTCGCACCCAAAACAACCCCCGGC
>JBGSHH010000606.1:0-5771 GCA_041752355.1 Pirellulaceae bacterium
CCATTGGGCTCGCTGGGACACAACATTCCCGGCACGGCGACATTGCGGATGCGGAGGTTGTTGGTATGCGAAATGGGCTGATTAACATCGATCGCATCATACAACGCTTGCTGTTCGATGTAGGGCAGGATCGAAATCGTCCAGCCGGTGCGGATGGTGTTGTACTGGGTCGGATCCTCGCCAGAGCGAAACGTGATCGCAGGCGGAAAGGCTTTGGCGGTGTCGTGATAATTGTGCAGCGCTAAGCCCAATTGCTTGAGATGGTTCATGCACTGCAAACGCCGCGCTGCTTCGCGCGCCGATTGCACTGCCGGCAATAGCAGCGCCACCAAAATGCCAATGATGGCGATCACCACCAAGAGCTCCACGAGGGTGAAGCCAAGCCGTTTCTGAGAGGAGCGAATCATAACTGGCTACCTACGAAGATTGGGATTCGATATCGAAGAGACGCACACCGTCCACCTACTTCTTCTTGGGCACCTTGATCACGGCGGGCTGATTGCTCGTGGTGTCGTAAGTTAGAGGTGTGGTCGAGGGATCGGTATATTCCTTGGGCAGCACGTCCGTGGGCGTGTGCGTGCTGTCGAAAGTTTGCACGGTGACCTTTTGCGCGCCGGGGACGATACCATCGCCTGGCTTGTGGCTGGTGGCATCTTTGAACGAGCCATCGGCCAGATTCACAATGCACACGCCAGGGCGGGGATGCGTCTTGGGATCTTTCGGTGGCGCTTGCGGATAGAACGTCACTTCGACCGAGTCGGCTTGAATCAGTGACCCATCTTCGTAAGTCACCGTGCCACTCACTGGCACATAAGCGAAGGGTTCTTTGCTGCCGCAACCAGTTAGTAACAGCCCACACAACAGCGTTCCAAACAGCAGATAGCCAGCACGCAACATGATTTAGCCCTGGTAGGAGAATGTGAATGAGAGGATGAGGTTCCTAGAATCTTAACCGACTGGAAAGCTGCTTGAAAGAGACAGGACAGGGGAAGACATTCCCGTTTCCTCTGCCGCTAAGTATTCTTCTTCAGCAACCAATCGCCCCACGCTGGCCAAAGTTGCCCGATGGCGAACAACAACCGGGCTTTCCAGGGAATCACCAATTCCACATCCCGACGCTCGCACGCTATGCGAATCTGGGACGCCAATACCTCGGGGCGAATCCCTTTGAGCTTCACGCCGCCACCTGGTTTTCGAGCGGATTCTGGCAAACTATCCGTGTGTGCCGTGTAGCGCTCCCCGGCATCGTCGCGGGCGATTGGGCCGGGACAAACGAGCAACACATGCACGCCATCATCGGCCAATTCCAATCGCAACTGCTGCGAGAACGCCGCGACAGGGAACTTGCTGGCCGCGTATGCCCCAATATAGCGGGGAGCGGCCTTGGCTGCGAGCGAGCCGATATTGACGATATGACCTCTGGTTTTTATGACTTCCGCCGCGAACGCCTGTGTCATCCGCACCGTAGCCAAGAAGTTGAGTTCCCAGAGATCGCGATATTCGGCCAGCGGCACCTCCAGCAATTTGCCCCGCCCCGACTTGCCTGCGCAGTTGATCAGCACATCAACTTGACCAAATCGGCTGAGCGTTTCCTCCTTCAGTCGGGTGGCATCCTCATCTCGTGTGATGTCGGCGGAGATTGCCGTGACGTTCTCGCCCAAGTGCTGGGCCGATTGTTGGAGTCGGGAAACGTCGCGTCCGACGATCACCACGGTCGCGCCTGCGCCAGCGAACTCCGCCGCTAGCGCGCGCCCCAATCCTGCCGAACCGCCGGTGATGAGGACAATTTTGTGCTTCCAATCCAACGTCATAAGGCAATCCAACGCGCGCGTGAGCGAAACGAGGATGTCACCTTAATCGGATGGGATCGAGTCAATCAATCCCCGCAGCCAATATCGTCGTTAAACGCCGCCATGATCAGGTCGTTCTCGCGGGCTTCGTGCAGTTGCAGGTCGGCGCGAAAACTGTGAAACATGTGGGCGATTTTGCCGCGTTGCTGGTTGACTGGTTCTTCGTACATCAGCTGTTCAGCCGCGTCGATGATCGCGCAGAAGCCCGAGAACAGATCTTGATGTTGATTGCGCAGGCATTCCGCCTGATCGCTTAAGCGGGGAGCGGTGTCGATAGCATCCTCGAAGTAGCCATAGGCCTCTTCGAGCGTGAAATGCAGCGCGAGTTGATCGCGCAAGCGGCCGAGCAATTCGACGATTCGCTTCGCCTCGATCGTGGAAAGATGGGCAGGCCCGAAGGTTTCCACCGCCTGGCAAAGCAGCTGCCGAAACTCACGATCGTCTTCCTTGATTTCCTGGAGGAAGGCCGGATTGACCGTCAGTGTTCCGGTGACAATCGACATAATCAGAACTCCTTGAGAGCGCAAACTAACACAGCGGGTATATCGGATAAGCCCCGCGTTCCCTCGCGCATTGCGATCCGCCAGGGAGTGAGAGGAGAACCTGGCCATGAACGCAAATTGTGCCCACCCAAGACAGCCACTAAGACGAGGTTGGCGGTTTTCAGAGGAAAACCAAGCTGTTTTGGATGGACCAACTGTAATCTTACGCGGATTGTTTTGGAGAGTCAAACATTTTTAATCAGGGACTCGGTAAGGCAAGTTTGCCCGAATACTAGGGACGAATATCGATCAAACGCGTCACGGTCCAAGTGATTTCCGTTCCTTGCACGGTGTCGATCCGTTGATAGCGGACAGGATAGCCATGGTCGGCGTCGAACAGGCAGCGGGCGGTGAGGCCGGGACGAGCTTGTTCGAGCGAATCGAGATCGCTTTGAATCGTGTCGAACATGCCGGGAACGCTCCACGTCGCCCAGACCCGTTGTTGCTTGATCGGAATGCCATTGCGCGAGGCCGCGGTCGGTTCATCATTGAGCACATCGACGGAGTAGTCCGCAGGCTGCGAACCGCGCACCGAGACATCGACGTGGTAGGTATGCATGTTGTAATTCCGCCACCGCTGCTGCGCGGCAGTGAATTCAGCGCGCGTTAAAGGGGGCAAACCAGGACCGCGCAAGAAAAATATCGCTAGAACCACGCCCAAGATCAACGCCCCCAAGCTGCCAAAGAACACCCAAGCGATCTTGCGCAATAGACGCTCGGCAGGACCGCGCGCCGGAGGTTGGCGAGCATCAGGATTGGCAGCGGTATCAGGCATGGTGGCGTGCAGATGGGTTGGGGGGTGGACTCATCGCCCCTAGTGAGAATCTAGCGTATTGCTTACAACAACCAGCGGCGTCGGTGCCTCATTTTCACTTGCTCACCCAACCTGGTCAACAATCCCATGGCAACCGTCGAACACCCTCGCTTTCGCGCCCGGACGAAGATTGTCGCGACCGTCGGACCCGCCTGTCGCACGGTCGCAAAACTCGTCGAACTCATTCATGCAGGCGTGAATGTCTTTCGCGTCAACATGGCCCATGGCACGCGCGCCGAACACGAACAAACCGTCGCGGATATTCGCGCCGCCGAGAAAGAGTCAGGCTATCCCGTCGCGATTCTTGTCGATCTATCGGGCCCCAAAATTCGCCTTGGCAAACTGTTGGCCGATCCGCTGGATTGTATCGCCGGCGACACCTTCACATTCGTGCGCGGCGAAGAATCGCCCACGATCAAGGAACTGACAAGCAACTATCCTCTGCTGGTGGATGAGTTGAATGTCTCCGATATGGTGATGTTGGCCGATGGTACGGTCAGCATGCGCGTGGAAACCCGCACGCGCGATGTCGTCACTTGTCGCGTCGTGCAGCCTGGCATCATTCGCAGTCGCCAAGGCATCAACTTGCCGGGCGCGGCGCTCAGTCTGCCGGCGATGACCGAAGAAGACACCAACAACGCCCTCTGGGCGGCGAAGACCGATGTGGACTTTGTCAGTCTCAGCTTCGTCCGGTCGCCGAACGAGATCCATGCGCTCAAGACCGTACTTCGCGCCAATGGTTGCAAAGCGCAGGTCGTGGCGAAGATCGAAAAGCGCGAGGCTCTTGATTGCCTGGAAGAGATCGTCAAAGCGACCGACGCCGTGATGGTGGCGCGCGGCGATTTGGGGGTCGAGATCGATGTGGCGGAAACGCCGGTGGCGCAAAAGCGCATCATCGCCATGTGTCAAAGTTTGCGCAAGCCTGTGATTGTGGCGACGCAAATGCTCGACAGTATGCATCACTCGCGGCGTCCCACGCGCGCCGAAGCGACGGACGTCGCCAACGCCATTTTGGACGGGGCCGACGCCTGCATGTTGAGCGGCGAAACAGCGATCGGCGAATATCCGCGGGAAGCGGTCGAGATGATGACGCGGATCATGCTCAGCACGGAAGAGATGTTGCGCGATGCGCCGCTCTTCCACGACGAGACGCCTGCCGCCGATGTGCATCCCGTCACGGCGGCCGTCGTCTATGGTGCCGCGCGTATCGCCCGCCAACTCAAAGCAACGATGGTCGTGGTCGCGACACGTTCCGGTGGCACGGCCCGCGTGAAGTGCAAGCAACGCGACTTCGTCCGCACGATCGGCGTGAGCGATTCGGAAGCGACGTTGCGGCGGATGTGTTTGTACTGGGGGATCGTGCCACTCGCTGGCGCGCCGGTGAACAACGGCCCCGAATTGCGCAAGTTCATTGATCGTTGGGGGATCAGCGAAGGGAAGCTGAGTATCGGTGATCGCATTGTCTTCATCACCGGCAACGACTTTGTCGCCAAAGCGCACAATGTGTTGGTCGTGCATGAGGCGGAAGCGCCGCAGGACACCTAGCACCTGCCCGATTGCCCCTCACTTCTGGGCGTCCCACCAGGCACTCGCGAGTTCCTGAACGAACGCGCCCAGCGCAAAGCCCCAAAGCGCGCCCAGCACGCTGAAGGCGATGGCTCCGGCGGAAACATTGGCGAGCGTGGTCTTTTCGCCGCAGAGGATCGCCATCAGCACGCCGCCCATGATGGCCCCCAAGACGCACCAGACGACAGTGTTTCCCAACACCCATTTGCCGGGGCCACGGTATTGACTGAGTTTGGTCGCGGGGGCGAATTCATGCGCGCCGACAGGGCGACGCGGATCGATCGTCGTGGTGCGTGTCGGCAAGGGGCGGTCGCCATGATCGCGCAAGCGATGACCCAGTGCCGCTCCAATTAAATGGCCAGCGATCGCCAACACCGTCAGCACTGCCGCGAAAACGCCATAAGCGCTGAGCGACGTCATGATCGCCACCAGCACGCAGGCGAGCGCCACGAGCCACATCAACGTCCGCAAGCGAAACCGCGGCGGGTCGAGGGGAGGTCGGCGATCGATCGGCTGAGTCGGCGACATATCTGTATTGTAGCGAAGGAGGAAAGGGGCTGATATCGCCATGGCTCCCGCCCCCTCCAATCTCGCCGGGTCCACGTGGGGAACCGCGAAGTAGCGCCCCCTTCGAGATCAGCCAGGGGGTAGAGCGCGTCCCAGAATTTGAACTTGTAGAAGTTCGGCAGCAGCGCGTCGAGGTACGGGCCGAGCGAGCAGCTGTCCTTGAGGCGACCGCGCAGGACAGCCTGGCACTCAGAAAATCGCGTGACATGCAAGTAACCGACCACTACCATTTAACTTACTGCAATGGATTGACTGCGCGTTAGGCTGACAACTTTGCCGCCTACAAGTGATAGATTGACCATCCTATAAACAAGTTCTGTTTCCAACTCTGGCGCGTACTTGAATGCCTGATTTCGCCCACGTGCAAGTTCGCAATCTCGTTTGCCCGCGATGCTTCAATCAACTTGTGGACGACAATCTTGTTGGCTTCCA
>JBGSHH010000607.1:0-3356 GCA_041752355.1 Pirellulaceae bacterium
CGCCATCGATCCCGGCCCACGAGATCGAGCAGTTCAGCGTCAACCAGATTCGGCAGATTGCACTGAACCCCGTTCTGATTCGTGAGACGCTGCAGCAGATCAATGTACAGCGCCACGAAGCATCGGCCACACTCAACGCGGAACTGCTGGGCCTGGAGCGCGATCTCGCCCATTGGAATCGCGAGTTGTTCGATGCTTCACAGTCGCTCGCCGGGCCGCACACCGTGGCTCGTCTTGCCGACCTGCAGGAACGTATCGCGGCCACCGAACGTCGTCGCATTGAAGTGCGTGATCAGCTTGCCGCCACGCACTGCGATCCACTCGACGAATCCGAAGTAGCTGCCGCTTTGGCCAACTTCGACGCCGTCTGGGGCGTGTTGCTCCCACGCGAGCAAGTTCGACTGATCGAACTACTGATCGCCCGCGTCGATTTCGATGGTGCCAACGGCAAGGTCGCTGTCACGTTTCGGCCCGACGCCGTGCCGCTGCTGGCCCAACATCTCACCGCTCGCGAGGTTGCCTAACCCATGACATCACTCACTTTCGAATCCGACTTTTACATTTCGCCGCAACGCAAAGGTCGTAAAACCATTCAGCGCGGCACTGCGCCGGCAACACCCACTATCGTCGGCCGAACACCACGCATCACCAGGCTGATGGCGTTGGCTATTCGCTTCGAGGGGTTGGTGCAGACCGGCGCTGTCCGTGATTATGCCGAACTGGCGCGCCTTGGGCACGTCACGCGAGCAAGAATTTCACAAGTCATGAATCTGCTGTTGCTCGCGCCGGACATCCAGGAGGAGTTGCTCTTCCTGCCACGCATCGAGTGTGGTCGTGATTCGTTGTGCCTGCGGAAGCTACAAGCGATTGCGGCGACGGCGGATTGGAACGAACAGCGGGTGTTATGGCGGAAGTTGTCCGCATACTAGCGACCTATTAGGTAGACGACGCAGGAAGGAACCGTCACGTGGTGAGCATCATGTCCGTCGCTATTAAGCTTGCGAATGCGAAACAGGTTCTGGGTGAAAACCTTAGATATGACGGATCGTGTCCGATCTGTTCTGGAATTGTCACACTGGAAGATGCGGGCGATTCATTCAAGGTCACCTGCAGTAACCAGTGTGATCCTGTAGTTGTGCTCGAGCAACTCGGTTTCTCGAAGGGTGACTTTCAACGCAAGCGCAAGGCCAAGCCGCGCGATGTCACGTCGCAGATCTTCTGCGGCGAAGGTTCTCATCTTGGTCTCTTGCCGCACCACTATAAGCATCTGCAAGCCAGTGGCCTCCGCGACGAGACGATCAAAGCCGCCGGCATCCACAGCGAGACCAGGATCCAACGGGTCGCCATGATGCTGGGCTGGCGCACCGCGCCCAAGAAAATGTGTCCCGCCATCGTGTTTCCGTTCGTAAGCCGAAACGGGCCCAGCGAGTATTATCGCTTGCGACCGGACTCACCTCGTTTGGACCGCAACAAGAAGCCCATCAAGTATGAATCCCCCAAGGGACTCCCGAATCGACCTTATTTTCCACCCGGCACGTTAGCAGCGGTGGCGGAAGCCAAGCGAGAGTTGCTGTTTACCGAAGGTGAAAAGAAGGCCTTGGCTGCTGATCAACTTGGCTTTCCATGCATTGGACTCGTGGGCGTCTATGGTTGGAAGGAGAAATCGCATGAGCGAATGATCCTCGAACTCGAGCAAATCGACTTGACCGATCGACCGGTTCTTATTGCGTTCGACTCGGACTTGTCCACAAATAGTGATGTTCAGCAAGCGGAAGAGAAACTCGCCAAGCACCTCGCCGATCGCGGCGCAATCGTGCGCTGTATCCGCTTGCCAGACGGCCCGCCCGGCCAAGACGGGTCGCCAACCAAACAAGGACTCGACGATTTTCTTGTCGCGCAGGGTTCCGAAGCCGCCCGCGCTCTCCGCGCACTGATCGATAATGCGATCGAGCCAGAAGTCCTGGAAGGCTCTTTCCAGAAAGAGGATGCAAAAGAAGCGGACCCAGCGGACGAAGCCGGTTTGTTCCTGGCGTGCAACCAACACGAGGACAAGGAGTGCCGACTCCGCTATTGGCGCGGTGGCTTCTGGTGGTGGTCGCGCGGACGCTACATGCCGCTGCAACCTAGCGAAGTTCGCGGCAATCTGATCCTGCATGTAAATCAAAGCTATTACGGCCTGACGACGAGCATTACCAACAACATCATGGACCAAGTGAAGGCTCAGTCCATGCTCTCGTGCAGCTACGAACCGCCATGTTGGATTGGTGGTCCGCCGGAAGGCTGGCTTCCCGAAGACTCGCTCGTCACGGCTAGCGGCATTGTTCAGCTGCGCAAGCTCGTGGACGAACAGAATGACTATCTGCACCCGCCCACGCCGCGCTTCTTCACCCCGACTGCCCTCAATTTCGATTTCGATCTCAACGCGCCGGCCCCCGAGAACTGGCTGAAGTTTCTAAAAGCGCTTTGGCCTGCCGACGACGCGAGCATTCAGTTGCTTCAAGAATGGTTCGGTTATTGTCTCACCCCCGATACGCGTCTGCAGAAAATGCTTCTCCTCATTGGACCGCCACGCTGCGGCAAGGGCACGATCGCCCGTGTTCTGACGGCCATGGTCGGCAAGGAGAATGTCGCTGGCCCCACCCTGGCAGGCCTTCAGAATGACTTTGGCTTGGCTCCCTTGGTTGGCAAGACATTGGCGATCGTAGCCGATGCACGCCTGGGTGGTAAGGCGGACCAGCATATGATCACCGAGCGTCTGCTGTCGATCAGCGGCGAAGACCTGTTGACCATCAATCGCAAGTATCAAGAGCAGTTGACTATGAAACTGCTCTGCCGCTTCATGATCCTGTCCAACGAATTGCCACGCTTGGCCGATGCCAGCGGCGCACTCGCCAATCGATTTCTGCTACTGCGATTTTCACAAACGTTTCTCGGCAAGGAAGATCAGACGCTCACGGACCGCTTACTTGACGAGCGACAAGGCATTTTACTGTGGGCGATTCAAGGTTGGAAACGGCTCCGCGAGCGAAAGCACTTCTTACAGCCCGAGAGCGGCGAAGATCTCCGCGAACAACTCAATGATCTGTCCAGCCAGACGGGCGCGTTTGTGCGCGAGCGCTGCATCGTCGCGCCGGGCGGTCGCGTCGATGTCAGCGACATTTACAGCGCTTGGTGCCGTTGGTGCGAACAACGTGGCCGTAACAGGCCCGGTTCTGAGCAGACTTTCGGCCGCGATCTGCACGCCGCAGTCCCCACAATTAAGTCGGTTCGCCCTAAAGAAAATGGCGAGCGCTACCGCGCTTATGAGGGGATCACGTTGCGCACTGAGTAACCCTGGGTCCGCACAGGTCCGCGGT
>JBGSHH010000608.1:0-3022 GCA_041752355.1 Pirellulaceae bacterium
CAAACGGTGGCGCTGACTTGATCATGCGTTTCGTCGCTGGCGCCGGTCCGATATTGATACCCGCATTCGGGACAGAACGTATCCTTGTGCCTCCCTTGCAGCGTCGGGGCCATGGAACCCGTCGGAATGACGAACGCTTCCGCCTCGAACGAGCGAAACAAGAACGCCAGAATGATGGCGATCACCACCGATTCGATCGTTTCCCGGGTGGCCTTGGCGCTTTGCTCGGGATCGGGCTTGGATTTCTTTTTCGCCTTGTCAGGCGATTTGGTGGTGGACATGCGCTATTTGAGACCTCGAAAGGCGAGGGAGTTGACTCTGTGGGGTATTCGCTCGAAGGGCCTAAATATAGCCGATTTGCCACCCCACCGATACGCGAAAAGCGCTCTCGTGGGGTAGGCATCTTGCCTGCCAATTTAGTCGCAGGCTAGAAGCCTACGCCACGTAACAGGGCGACCTACTTCTCCACCACCCCCCGAATCACCCCGCGTTTCAGCGGTCCAAAATGTCGGCTATCGACCGAGACGGGGGGATTGTCGCCAAGCAGAAAGTACTCGTCAGCGGCCAACACCCGATCCATCGCCCACGTTTGCGGCCGCCCGTCTGGATTGAGGTAGTAGATGTCGCGGTAGACCCGTAGTTCGCTAAAAGTCGCTTCGCCCCGCTGAATGCCGAGCGTAAGTTGGTTAGGTAATACGCGGCGGGGAGTATCGCCGGGTGGGCAATTCACACGCATGATCTCTTCGCCATCGATCTCCACCCGCAACTCCCCATCACGGAGCGAAATGGTGATAGCACAACCTTTTTGGAAATCGACGACCAATGTATCGGAATTGGGAATTCGACCAGGCGCTGTGACGGAAACATTGGGCGGCCCGCTGCACTTTAGTTCCACCTGCCACGGGGACCAGCCATCATGCATTTTGACAGCGACAACCGTGCCGGGCGTTGCCTTCAGGCGAAACTCCACCCGCGCATCGCCCACGTCGTTCAGCGAGCGCGCGAGGGAGGCGTTGTAGCCATCAAAGTCGTTGATCGGAATCGTGTTGGTAGGCGGAGGTCGCAGGTCGAGTAGTGGAAAGTGCTGATAGGTGAGCCAGGCAAAGTCGTTGGCGTCGGCGTGAATGTCGCGTTGGGCGAAATACGCCGTGGCATCGTCGGCGGGCACCTGCGCCCAGGCGATGTCTTGCGGATCATCCGCGACCCAACGATCTTGCGGCGCGAAGCGCCCGTCATGCACAAGCGTCCACAGGTCGCGACTGGTCGGCGTCTCCTTGCGCAGCACTTCATCGTTCACCAAGATCTCGCCAGCGTGAATGCCAATCCGCTCGCCAGGCAAACCGATCACTCGTTTCACACCGAGCTTGTCGGGCTCGTTCGGAACATCAAAGGCGACGAGATCATAGCGTTGCAAAGGTCGTTGCCGCGGCGCGCGGCGATCGAGTTGCACCAAGTCGCCAGCGATCAGACGCACAGGCGTATCATCGCCATGCACATGCCCGCAGTTGGGACAGAGCGGACGCTGCGGTAATGGCGTCTCCTCCGCATCGAAGGCGAATGTGTAGCCGCACTTCTCGCACACCACCTCGCCATGCTTGCCTAGCAGCGTCATGGCCATGGACGGCCCCACGGTTCGCACGGGCGGCTGGCGCGCATAGAAGCCCACCGCGAATGAGATCGCAATCACCACGCCCACCAGCGAAACGAGGATGAGGATGCGCCGAGCCATAGGGTGGTATTGTAATGTATCTATGCAACCATCACGCTCCGTCGCAATGCGTTTTGATGTTCTCAACTGAGGCTACGCACCCTGAGTTTCGTGAAGGGAAACTCGGCGAAGTGGCTACTTCTATGTCTCCTCCATGGGCGCGACTGTTTTCATCACACGGCGATAAAGCCACCAAGGCAGAATGCTCGCCAGTTTGATTTCCAGCGTCAGCAAGAACGGAAAACAATCTTCGCGCCGGCCCCGCTCGATGGCGGAGAGAATGCGACAGGCGGTGCGCTCGGCAGTCCAGACGCCACGCAAGGTCTGCCGCTCGTGGTCGGTGATCATCGGCGTATCCACAAAGCCAGGAAAGACCGTCGTCACTTGCACGCCGTGTGGAGCGACATCCACGCGAATACTCTTCAGCAAGGTCGCCACCGCCACTTTGCTCGCGCAGTATGCACCACCGGCGGGCAATGACAGCAAGCCTCCCAAACTCGAGACAGCACAAACATGCCCTCGCCGGCGCGACACCATTCCAGACAATACCGCTCCCACGGCGTTGCTGACGCCGATAATATTCGTTTGAAAAACGTGCTCGGCGCGCTGGCTATCGTAAGCTGCGCCATCCGTCTTGCGGTACAAACCGGCGTTGGCGATGAGCACGTCGGCGGGGCCAAGCGTTTGCTCGAGATGCCCGATCGCCGTCGCCAGTCCCACGCGATCGACGACATCGGCCCTTTGCCAGGCGACTTGCCGACCAGCGGCGCTGAGTTGCTGTGCCAACTCGCTCAGTTTCTCCGCGCGGCGCGCGATCAGTCCCACTTTGGCGCCGCGCGCGGCCGCTGCCAAGGCGAGCGCCGCCCCAATGCCGCTACTGGCGCCGGTAACGATCACGTGTTTATCGCGCCAAAAATCAGCCATCGATGGGGATTGGTGCCAGGAGAGACCGTTTATTCTTTACCGAGATTTGGTCCCATTGTACTCATCACGGCGACGCTCGTTGGATATAATAAACACTATGCAAAACTCACTCCCCAATCCGGCACGGCGGCACTTCTTCGCGGAGTGCGGCGTCGGCGTCGGCAAGATCGCTTTGGCGTCGCTACTCGCGAATCAACTGTCTGGCTCTGCGCAAGCCGCCGCGCCGCGCCCCCTCGCCCCCAAACCGCCGCACTATCCCGCCAAGGCGAAGCGGGTGATTCACCTGTTCATGTCGGGCGCGCCGAGCCAGCTCGATCTATTCGATTACAAGCCCAAACTTACCGAGTACGAAGGAAAGCCCATTCCGCCAGAAGTGATCGGTGGACAGCG
>JBGSHH010000609.1:0-6075 GCA_041752355.1 Pirellulaceae bacterium
CAGACACCTCCGTGCCGAGGCGAGGCTTGCCACACACGTAGCTTAGACGAGGCATCGTGCGAGCCTGCTCTCCCGGATTCGTCACCCTGACGTGCCGGAACCTGAGTTCGAGTGCTGCGAATAGGCGTGGATTAAGGACATTCATGTTTGTTGCTCCGTCCAAATGTGGTTGGATTGATCGCGATGCCGTCCCGGGCGTCCCAGGTAATTGCCATACCAGAGGCACAGGGAGAGATCTATCGCGACAGCAGGCCAGTGTGTTTACTTTCTTTCTTTTGTCTTCAATTCATCCTGGGACGTAGGACGCCATCGCGATAAGTGCTGTTCCTAGCGATACTTAACGCCGTCCCAGGCTCGTTGCGGTCCTAAGACGTGCTGGGACGTTTTCTGGCGAGGAGCATCGCACCTTGCGGTGTCAATCGGAGCCCCTCGTAGTAATACTCGCGGCCGCTGCTCCCCGACCGTGTTCGCCTGACGCGGGTACATTTTGCGATGTACTTGCCGAACTCAGCGCTGTTGATCGCCCTGCGGCCGTTGTTCGCACACCAAGCACAATAGGCGTCAAAGATCAGTCCCGTCCGCGTGCGATGACCGTCGTCGCGAACTTCCACACACTCGACAATAAACTGCACAATCGGGTCGGAGTGAACGCGGTGCTCGGCGAGAGCGTTGTCGCATACGTCGCAGTTCGTGAAGCTGCCCTGCTGCAACAGGCGGCGGGCACCCTCGATCGCCCATTTGAAGATGCCCGGCAGTTCGTCAGTGAGCCGCTGGGCACGCTCACGATCGCAACTTCCCTCGCCGAACTGTTGCCGGAAGGGGATGACGATCATCCGTCGCCACATCCCGTTCGATCGGTCATTGATCTGCGGAAGGTGATTGGTGCCGAAGATCAACTTCGCTGTCGGTCGCATCGTTACGGGTGGAAGATTCTTGCGGTTCACCTGGATCGGATCGCCAGAAACCAAGTTCTTGAGCAAGCCCTCTTCGATCTTATCCAAACGGTTCATGTCCGCCACGATGTTGGCCGACTTGTACGCCATCTGCCACAACCGGAACTCACTGTCCATACGATCAATCGGGACGTGCGATACGTTATCCGCGCCGAGCAATTTGATGATGACGCTGGTGATTGTAGATTTGCCGTTGGCACCATCGCCGAACAGCACCAAAAACTTTTCGAAGCTCAAAGTGTTCAACAGCAGGTAGCCGCAGAACTCTTGCAGCAACGGGATGCGGTTGTCGCGACGACGTCCATTGAGCCCGATGACGGGGAAGATCTCCGTCAAGGTTTGCTCCCAAAGGGGGCAGCACGCTGCCTCGTCAAAGTCGTACAGGAGCGCTGTCGTGGAAAAATGACGGCTGTCATGGCTAAAGAGGGACGACGCACCGGCGATCGCCTCGTCCATGCGAATCATGCCGTTGGCGAGCGCGACATACGGCGATGGCCCCGGCTCGCCGGACGAGTCATCAACCCAAAGTGGCAGCGGTGAAGCAACGGTCGGAAGAAACGCCATCCCCTTCAAATTCGTGATGACGTCAGTCACGAATCGGGTGGTGACTTGGCAGCCGTGGCCGTGCTCTTGGAGCAGTCTGGCGACGGTTGCCCGCAACTCCGACTCCAAGGTGCTGACCCAGCGATTGCCGTCGTACCGGTAAAACTCACTCTGAAAAAACCGAATCGCCTCGACATTCTCGTCCTCGTCGCCATTGTCTTCCGATAGCTGCGTAACGCTTTGCATCACCAGCCGTGCCGCCTCTTCGGCGGTCAGAGAGTTTGCAGCCTGTGGTTCGCCGAGCAAGGATCGGGCGTCTTTCGCCAGTGATTGTGCCCGCAAACCCCGTACGCCTGCCTCCTTGAGGCAACTTGCGACATGACTGGCAGCAATCGGCAGTGCGTCAGAGTGCTCTAGCGCCATCGCCTCGATTGCGGCCCGTCTCGCTCGCTCCAACCGATCAATCGACTCGGTCGGCGATATGACGGCCAGCGCGGCATCCAGCAGCGAGCGTACAACGACGGCTTTGCCGCCCACCCGCACCACGATTTGATACCGACCTTTCAATTCGTTGGCAGCGGCGAACAACCGATACCTGACATCATCCGACAGCCCGAGCAAGTCACGGACTTCGATTCGGAAAGTGCCGCTGTGATTGCGCCACCCCTGAGCGTATTGCTCAAAGCAATCCGCCGCGATGAGGTCTAACGCCGTGAGTGCAATGTGTTGGTTGCCGTAGTGAATTATTACTTCGGCCTGCGGTGGAGTCGTTGCTCGCAGGTGGCGAGGTTGTCCATTGCTCCGCAGCGACTGTGACGATAAACTAATTGAGGTAGTCAAGTCCGTCTCCTAAATCAGTGGAACGGCAGAAAGGGCACCCGAGGTTTGCGGCCGGTGGTGCCTTTTTACTGCGCTGTAGGTAAGTTGAGAGTCACCCGTGACTCCATTCGCGTGAATGAATGAAGCCGGTCACGGTGACCGGATTTTCTGCGTTCGCTGATCTAGTGCTTTAATCGCCACCTCCATTCTCGCGGTGTAGTTCGAGGGCTTCGCCAAGTTGCGATTCCTTGGCGATCGCTTCGATTCGAGCACACAGGCGCTCGATGAGTTCACGGCCATGCTCAAGTGTCGTGAGTGAGTCGACCCATTGGTACGCTTCGATCTCATCCACTCGATTACTCAACACGGCAGAGTGCAGCTTTAGATCTCGCAAGAGCCGACTTAAAAGAGTTCCGACGTTTACCGGCGGTAACGACTTATTCGAGCCGAGATAGCTTTGGATGACCTTCGTCGGGTCGGCACCCGCTAGAATCTTCTCCGCAATGTTGGCTTGGACCTCCGGTGGAAGAGCCACCACGCGACAGCCGTCGAGCAGTTTCAGCTTGCCTTCGTTGACCGCGTTTTGCACTTCGATCGGCGCGTCGAGCAAGCGCGCCCAGCGATCCAGGGTACGTCCGGATTTGCCGAACCTCGCTGCGATGAAATCGCGGACGTCCCCTTTGAACCGCCGACCATTTTTCTTCGCCAACGACTTGAGCCGTCGATAAACGCGCGCCGCAGCCAGCGGAGTCAGTTGGCGGCGACAGAAGTTGTCTCGCAGCAGATACTCCTCGATGGCATCTTCGCCCGCTCGTGCGAGGTCGTAGCGCACACGGCAGCGAATCGTCGTCCACCCGAGGATTTGAGCCGCCAGCCAGCGTTGATGGCCGCCGACGATGGTCCCATCGGGCAGGATGTCGATCGGATGTTGCTGGCCTCGCTGGGCCAGATCGTCGGCCAGTTCTTTCAGTTCGGCGTCGGGAAGATCGCCGAAGATTGTGTTGCTGGGATGCGGCTTGAGATCGGCGACTAGACGGTTTTCAAGCGTCCATTTCGAGAGCTTCATCGCAACTACTCCGCAACGGCCTTCTGTTCATCGTGTTACTTTTGGGCAGACCGCTTGCCAAGATTGGCCAAGCGTTTACCACATTCCAACGCGGCCTTTTCGTCGAGGCCGTTCTGGACGGTTGCTGTGCCGCCAAGCACTTCCGTCAAGCGACGAAAGAAGCGATGGACCGATTGCACTGTCGTGCAGCGGGTGCCGCCGCATTGCAGCCATTCAAGCCGGACACCTCGGCAACCATGCGTGGTGTAGCGATAGAGTCGTGAGATGTGTACTGGTTTGCCATTGGCGGCAGGCCGAAATAGAGGACACGCTTCACGGAGCGTGATGATTTGTTCAAACGTAAGGTCGTGGAACATGCAAGTCTCCTCGCAACAATGTGGATGGATTCGCGAGGGAAAGTATGCGCGGGAAAATCGGGATCAAATGCGGTGTCGCAAAAATACCAACAGACGCCGTGTGCGGTCGGTCGGAATAGAGCCGCTTGAAACGACTTGCGACTCGCTAAACTATTCTGAGAAGCGGATCGCAGCCGCTATTTACCACGCTTCATTCCCAGCTTTTCCAGATGTTGCTTTTGCTGGCGAACGATTTTGCGGATGGACTCTCTGCTCAAGCCGTATTTGCGGCCGAGTTCTCTTTGCTTCTCGCCAACCTTCCCCTGCATTTCCATAAATTCGACATAGATGCGACTGTCACGATCGGGCTTACTTGGATCGGCGCAACGTCCTTTTTGTTTTTGAAATCGCTCTCTGGAGCGTGATTCGAGCTGTTCGGCGTAGCCGTCGCGTAGTTTGCGCACAGGTGCAACCCCAACTGTCAACACCTCGCACGTTGCAAGGCTAAACGCTGCGAGCGCGAGCATCTCGGATACAGGTGAGCCTGGTTTTCGATCAAGATCCAGGATTGCTTCGTTGCATCGTTGCCAGTGGGTGTAGGCTTCGGCGAGCCGCCGCTGGAACCGCTTGCCGTCCGCTTTTACGGCGCGAGCGTGATCTCTAATGAGCAGCGAGCCGGAAAAGGGCATATCGAGAATGGCCTTGATCACTTTCAGAATCCGTTCGCGTTGTTCGCTTGGCGGCTCGCGATTGACGACCGCCATTTGAGCGAACATCCTTAACTCGTGGATTCTCTTCTCGTAAAAGTCAACAAGTGCGTGCGCTGCTCGGAATTTCGCCCGCAGCACGGCGTTTGAAGAGTTGACCGTTTGCTTGCTCATGTGCCCGGCTCCTTTAACCCATTCGCTGAGCGACTATGGCGGCGAGAGCCAGATTCTTTTCGGCATAGATTTCGATTACATCCGTTCGGGCTTGGCCAAGCGCTACCTGGGCAGCCTCGACGCCAAAGACGCGCCGAACATCGGTCGCGTGGTTGTGGCGGAGTTGGTTGGGATGCCAGTGGGGAATATGGAAGCCATGCCTCTTCGCTTTGGCGATTCCGTAATCGACGGCCCGCCGATAACTGTCCCGATCATAGCGATCGCGTTTGGCTCGCTTGGGCTGTTTCTTTGGTTTACGCTGTCGCTGGCTGGGTGTCATCGCCGTCTTACGCTGGCCGCGTCGCTCACGGTTGCGGTCGATTTCCGCTTCCAGAGGTGAAAACAAGAAACTCTCTGCTGGACGGTTGAGGAACGGCTTGAGCCGCGACTGGACTTCCGCGCCTAGTAGCACCACGCGCTCATGGTTACGCCAGCGATTCTTGTGTGTGTACGGCCGGTACTCCCAAACCCGCCCGCTCATTTCGATGTCGCACCGACGCATGATAACGACCTCGCTAGGCCGCATCCCGGTGAGTCGCTGGACCACGATCATGGCTGCAATCTGCGGTGACACAAACGGGAGCACGGCGCAGACCCAGAGATCTGGCACCGTGGTGATGGGAGTTGATTCGCGAGCATCACAACGACCGTAGCGCAGCCCCGACACGGCCTGCAAGCCGTGAAAGATGGCCGGGGGCACCAGTTCCTCCGAGACGGCAAACTTATAGATCCGTTTAATACGACCGATGCGGTGATTGACTTCGATTCGCGCGAGCCCCTGCACAGTGATCATGTGCTGGCGCAGTTCCTTGAGACGTTTGGGACCGAACTCGCTGGCCAGAGTCATTCCGTAGAGCGCGCTGAGGGTCCGAATCACAAGCGCCATGTTGGCACCTTCGGTCGTCAGCTTCCCGTCTTGCGAATAGTACCCGCAAAAATGCTGGTTCCAACAGATATCAAGCAATTCGTTGACGGAGAGGTTGCCTGCCGGGGCGGGGTTCGGCTGCGGAGGTGTTCCAGCTTGCCGACCGGCAATCCAATCGGCGTATTCACGGTGGCTTTCAGGCGAGCCGTGGAGACCCAGATAGCGATCTTTACCGTCGATGGTGACGACGGCCTGACCGCTGGGGCGATGGAAACGATAGGACGGCTGACGCGGTTTTCGATGGCGACGAGGCACGGCACGGGCTCCCTGTCAGCGCCAAAACCGGTATTAAATCCGGTAACAGCACTGGCTATCGGCCCGCCTGTCAAATGCGGTGCGTCAGCGTAACTTCTTATAACGAAGCAAGTTGTGTAAAGTACACCCGACAAGGCTCGAACTTGTAACCTTCGGTTTCGTAGACCGATGCTCTATCCAATTGAGCTACGGGTGCGCATCAGACGTTTCGGTCACGCCTGTGTAGGTAATCTACTAAATTTTGGGTTCGCTGCAAGGG
>JBGSHH010000610.1:0-3463 GCA_041752355.1 Pirellulaceae bacterium
GAGCGGATCGGTTATCCCGCATTGGTGCGACCGAGCTTTGTGCTGGGTGGCCGCGCGATGGAGATCTGCTACGACATTTCGCAGTTCGAACGCTTTGTCGCAGAAGCCTTCGTGGTGGCGCAAGGACAGCCTGTGTTGATCGATCGCTTTTTGGAAGATGCGACCGAAGTCGATGTCGATTGCATCTGCGATGGCGAGCAGGTTGTCATCGCCGGCATTATGGAACATATCGAAGAGGCAGGCGTGCATAGCGGCGACAGCGCTTGTGCCATTCCTCCGTATAGCTTGCCTGGTCCAGTCGTGCAGGAGATTCGCGAAGCGACGCACAAGATGGCCAAGTATCTGCGCGTGATCGGTCTGATGAATGTGCAGTTCGCGGTGAAGAAGGAAGAAGGGGGCATGAATGTGTACGTGCTGGAAGTGAATCCTCGCGCCAGCCGCACCGTGCCGTTTGTCGCGAAAGCCACGGGACTTGCCGTCGCCAAGGTGGCCGCGAAAGTGATGGCCGGTTGCACGTTGGAAGAATTAGGCGTCACGCGCGAGCCGATCCCGCGCTGCGTCTCGGTGAAGGAAAGCGTCTTCCCGTTCCGCAAGTTTGTCGGTGTCGATATCGTGCTCGGTCCCGAGATGCGATCGACCGGCGAAGTGATGGGCATTAGCGAACGCTTCTCGATCGCCTTCGCTAAGGGGCAACTCGCCGCAGGCGTCGTGCTGCCGACGAGCGGTAAGATTTTCCTCAGCGTGAGCAAGCGTCACAAAGAGCCAGTCGTGCCGCTCGCCAAGCGCTTGGTCGAAATGGGCTTTGAGATTCTGGCCACCGAAGGCACAGCCCGCACGCTCGAAGAACATGGCTTGCCAGTCGAGCGTTTGAAGAAGTTGGCCGAAGGGCATCCCAACCTCATCGACTTCATGATCGACGGCAAGGTGAAGCTAGTGATGAACACGCCGAGCGGCAAGGGAGCCCGCACCGACGAAGGTCGCATTCGCGCCGCAGCCGTGCAGTATGGTGTGCCATGTATCACTACCATTCAAGCCGCCGAAGCCGCCGTAAAAGCGATGGAAGCGCTGCGCGAAGAAGAGATGGAAGTCGAAGCGCTGCAAGATCGCTTCCCGGCGGAGTAGTTCATAGTGTCATGATTGAGAATGCAATACGATTGGAGATTCTGAACGATCGAGGCGACGTTGTATATTTAGCAACGTGTCGTTCGATCAGTGCGAGTAATTGTGATATTCGAGGAGGGATTCTAGCGGGACGCAATTTGGAGGGAGCGACATTCGTTGACTGTGATTTCAGCGAAGGGAATCTTGCCAAGGCCGATTTGTATTGGGGATATTTGGCATCTTGCAAGTTTGACAACGCTTGCCTGGAAGGCGCAGTACTTCGCGGCGCGTGTCTCGATAGCTGTAGTTTTCGCGGCGCAAACATGCGACATGCGGATTTGGGTCATGATAACGTTGGTGGCTCGACAAAAATGGCGAACGCCGATATTCGCGGTGCCGACTTCACTGGCGCAAATCTTCAAGGTCTCAAGGCAGAGGGAACGATCTTTGACGACAATACAAAATTCCCGTCCGACTTTGATCCCTATTCCGCTGATATGCAAAAGCATGATTCTTGACGGGACTCACGCGCGATTGAAGTATTACGGCTTGGCTTGATTCAGCCGAGCAAGTTCGACCAGAATCGGTTCGATCAGCGCCAAATACTCGGCTTCGCTGAGTTTGGACTTACGCAAACGTAGCTCGGCGAGATCGAGTTCCAGTTTGTCGCGACGTGTACGAACTTCAGTTGACAGTCCATCTTCGCGAGCGCTACGTAGTAGCACGACCTGTGCCGCCTGCGCACCATCGAGGGTCGCCCCGGCTTTGGCCGCTTTGGTGGGTCGCAAACCCTGGAACCATTCGGCAGGCGTTCCCATGCGATCGCCGTTGTCGTCGAGCAATGGATGCTCGGTCGCAAGTCGGGCGTCGCTCGCGTAAAACTCCCGCAAGCGATTGGCGGCCACGAGATAGGCTTCGAGCAGGGAAGTTTGTTCGTCTTTATCGAGATCGGCGGCGGGATCAGTGATGGCAGTGGAGAGGTAGTCTCCCAGCCGCGCGAAGTTATGTTCGCTGCCGCTCTTGGTGGCGGTGATGATTACGCGGTTAGGTGCGGAGAGTTCTGTGAGAAATGGCCCACTGCACGACGCACAGTTCACGATCGCTAGCGGTTGTTCGATCGACTTCAGCCAACCATTCAGTTCCACTGGCGAAACATCGGGGCCGCGCAAATTGAAGCGGGCCGTCTTGCTGTCGAAGGTGCCGTGACCAATCAAGATCAACCAGACCGACGCGGCCGGTTCCGCGACGCAGCGCTCGAGTTCTTTGACCAGCAGCGCGCGATCGTCAGGCGTTTCCGTACTATCCAAACCAATCGTCACACACTCTGCTGTTGCTTGCTTGGCCGCCGATTGCCAGCGCTCGGCCCAAGTGCGAAACAATTCGCCATACTCCTCGGCCCCAGCCGCGCCGACGACGACAATCACGCGCGGATGCTCGGCAGCGACGGACGGTGACGCTAACATCAGCAGAAGACTAGCGACAACGAGCAGCTTTTTCATGGCAAGCCTTTCCAACGACGCAGGCCCCATTCGCCCACCAAACAACCAATTGCCAGCATCAGGACGCTCCCTTGATGCCACAAGGGATAGGTCCAGGTTTCCACGATCGGAATCTTTTCTTGCGGCACATTGGCGACGAAGCGATCGAGTTCGCTAAGCGTCAGCACGCTTCCACCCGTCTCGCTGGCGATCCGTTCCAGCAATGCCTGGTTGCCTGCGAGTTGTTTGAACTCTTCGGTTTCCGGCTCCACCGTCCAACCGGTTTCGCGTTGGCCGACGCTGCTGCCATCGGGGGCGGTGACGCTCACACTAGCGCGGTAACCACCTGCGCTGCGAGGCGCGAAGAGCGTGCGATACTCGCCAGCGGCACTGTCGCTACTTTCGGCAACGAGTTCCAGCGTGCGATCGTCAGGGGTGCGAATCGTGACTGCCACGGTGGCGTTGTCGAGCGGCGCGAATTGCTTGTCGCGGGCGCGAACGATGATCTCGGTGGTGGCCAGTCCCGCGCCGGACGCGCGACGCGTTTCCACTTCCACCGGTTGCGGCACATCTGCCACCAACCAGCGGACCGTTTGGCGCCACGACTTTTCCAGGTCGCTCTCGGTAGGATCCTCGCGCCGTAAATCCCATCGCCACAAGTCGCCGACCAATAGGGCGGCGGTGCGACCACGTCCAAACGGCTGCACGACAAGCGCCGGCCGCGGAGCGCCATCGGTCGCGGCCATTTCCGCCAGGACTTCGGCGCCAGGTTTGATGACCTCGATGCGATTGAGCGAGCGAAACGCTGGCATGGTGGCCAGACGTTGCTCCTCGTCGCGCTCGTTGGCCCGCAGGCGAATCCACGGTTGCAGCCAACCTTCGCG
>JBGSHH010000611.1:0-5907 GCA_041752355.1 Pirellulaceae bacterium
AATTTGGCATCTTGTTGAGCGAGCCGGACAAAGCCAATGCGGACACCCCCAATGAAGCCATCCATTGGTTCTTTAGCAGCGGCAACAAACTCGACATGCGGCAAACTTATCCGCCGGTCGCCGATCCCACTCTCAAGCGACTTAAGCCTTCGCACTTCGTCGCCAGCGAATTGAATAGCAGTCGCTGGCACTTCATCGCTGTGACAGTGCTCCCCAATCAAACGTTGCGCTGGAATATCGATGCGCAAACGATTGTCCTACCACTCCGCCCTGGCCAGGGAACCAGGGACGGCATCAGCCTGCTCGCAGGCGTGGCGGGGCAAGTCGATAATCTCGCGTTTTATCCCCGTCCCCTCAGCGTGGGCGAAGTCGACGCGCTATTTCACATGGGATTGACGGGGGTTTCACTCGTTTCAGCGCAAACCAACTTGGAAGACAATCAAGCGATCAACTTGCCGCCAGTCATCTATGCCAATCCCAACGAGCCACTGGCTGGCGGCCCGAATAACAACGGCAACAACAATAACGATCCCGGCAGCACCAACAATGGTGGCAATCCTTCCGCGCCAGTCGCCAGCACCAAACGGCCCAAACCGAGCGACGAGGAACTCAAGGATGGTAAGAAACTGGTGATGGATTTGTTCGCCAAGGATCTCGATAAGGCCGATACGGCCGAACAGAAGATATCGCTGGCGCACAAGCTGCAAAGTGTCGCGCGGACCACCGACGACTCCATGCCTGCCCGCTACATGCTGTTTCAGGAAGCGGCGGAATTGCTCACCAGTTGCGATTCGCTCGAAGCCTGGGACGCCTGGGATCTGCTCGGCAAAGAATTTGATACGAACGTCATCGAGCAAAAAGCCGATCTGATCGATCGCTTGCAACGCAAGGCGAAAGCCGCATCGGATCAAAAGGTGCTCGCCTATCGCTACGTGGGGCTGTTGAACGACGCGCTGCAGATCGACGACTATCGCCTGGCGGGCATTCTGTCCAACAAAGCCGAAGTCTGTGTGAAGAAGTCAGGCGATAAAGTGCTCGAACGTCTGGTGCAACTGGGAACCAAAGATCTCAAGCAAATGAAGGCCGCCTTTACCGCGGCGGAACCCGCCAAAACAACGCTGGCCGCCACACCGGATGACAAAGCAGCAGCCTACGAATGGGGGCGCTACCTGTGCTTGTATCGCGGCGGCTTCGCGGAAGGCTTGCCGCTCTTGGCTGCCGGTGGCGACAAGCCATTAGCCACGCTCGCGCGCCAAGATGCCACACGACCGGGTACACAAGCGCTGCAAACCGCGCTCGGCGACGCCTGGTGGGATCAAGCCGAGACAGCCGAAGACGATCGCTCGCGCAAAATGCTGCGCGGCCGCGCGACGCATTGGTACAAGCAAGCCTTGCCATCGGCCACCGGGGTTATCGCGGCCAAACTCCGCAAACGCGTCGATGACTACATGGCCGAAATCAGCCCCATCCCACTCAAGGAAGCGGTCGATGTGCTGTCGATGATCGATGTCAATAAACATGGCACCATCGGACGCTGGGCGCGCCAAGGGGCCGTCATTGCCGCGATCTCCGATCAACAACGCGGCACGCGACTGACGGTGCCCGTCGCGATCAATGGCAACTACGACGTGCAAGTCCGCTTCGATTGGCAGGGACGTTACACTTCCACGCCCGGCGTCACGCTGCAACTGCCTGTTGGCGGTGGCAAGGCGGAAGTGGTGCTAGGGCGCAATCCCGAAATCGCGCTTGTGAACAACGCGCGCAGTCGCCCCAAAGTCGATATGTCGTCGTTGGCGCTCGAAGCAGGCAAGATCTACATCCTCACCGCCAGTGTCGAAACCGATGGCGATCAAGCAACGATCAAGACGTTGCTCAATGGTCGTCCGTATGTCTCCTGGACCGGCCCCATCACCGATCTGGATAATCCCTCGAATCGGCGCGGCGTCGGCTTCGGGCCTCCCCCTGGCTTTGGTCGCCCGCCCGGCTTCGGCCGTCCTGCGGAACCGGCTGCCGGCGGCGATCCGACGATCGAAATCTCGAGTTACTACACCAGCGACGCCTACGCCATTAGCGTCCTGCAATTGAAAATGACCAGCGGTTGGGCCGAACCGACGCCGTGATCCTCCGCCCCAATTTGCGGCGCGCCCGAAAGCTTCGCTGCCCGGGCTTACATCAGGAGGGAGCTATAACGATGACCGCACCGACCTCTGAAATCGACCTGGAACGCTTTCGCAACTACCTCCGTGTGTTGGCGGAGATTCAATTGGGCGCGCGGCTGCGGAGCAAGGTCGATGCTTCCGATATCGTGCAACAATCGATGCTCGAAGCACATCAAGGCCTCAACAAGGCGACGTTCCATAGCGAAGGGGAACTCATCGCCTGGCTGCGCAAAATTCTGGCGCATAATCTACTGAATGTCGCCCGCGATTTTGGCGCGCAGAAGCGCGATGTAAGTCGGGAACGATCGCTGGCCGCCGAGATCGACGACAACTCCGCCCGCCTCGAAGGCTTGCTCGCCAGTAACCAATCGACGCCCAGTCAACAAGCGGTTCGCAACGAGAATGCCACGCGTTTGGCTTCCGCGCTGGCCGAACTTCCCGACGCGCAGCGCCGCGCCGTGGTGCTCAAGCACTTTCACGGCAAATCGGTGGAAGAGATCGCGCGAGAACTCGACCGCACACCGCTGGCCATCGGCGGCTTGCTCAAACGGGGCCTGCAAAAGCTGCGCGAAACGATGGCAGCGTCGTAACTTGCTCCCGCGATGGTTGCCCGCTGCTGCATCGATCACTCAATCAGCCAGGCCGCGCCTGATTTGCGCTTGAATTGCACGCTGTGGATGGCGATGGTCGAGTGGCAAGTCTGCAGCACCAATCGGTCGCGTTGTGTCTCCTTGCCACAGGACAATTGATTAAGATTGCCAGACCAGCGCATGTACGCGCGATTGCCCAAGAGTGCAACGACCGCTACCTGATCGCCTTTCGGCTCCACTTGGAGCACCAGTTGGAAGGGCTGGTTATCAGGCAGCAACACCGGTGGAACTCGGCTCTTGTTATCGGGAATCTCGCGTCCATCGACGCGGTCGATCCCGCTGTGTTTGCCGCCGTACGTGTTCAGCCCAAAACCCGCGCTGTTGGCACTGCGCGAAAGTGCAACATGCATGACTTCTGGACCGCTCATTCTCGTCGCGCGAATGCGCAGCTCGTAGGCGCCCTCCGCTAGGACTGGAACGAAGAATTGCTTGCAGTGGTTCGGATCGCGGTAAACGATGTTCAGCCCTTCGCGCTTCCAATCCCCTTCGATCACATGTTTCTTGATATCCACCAAATCGAGAACTTCGACCCACACGTCCTTGGGCAGCGGAGACGCGACATCGCGAATTTCGCTCAGGCTAACTTCGACGCGGCGTTTGGGAAGCGCCGCGAGCGATGACAGCAAGCGCTCATAGTGATCGCCCGCGTGGCGGAGCGCGGCTTCCTTCGCCGGAGAACTCGTCGCCTTCATCCCGACGTCGTACCAGGCATCCGCGAGCGCAAGTTTGTCCGCTTCGGTTGCCGCGCCTTTGAGTTCGCGCTCGGCCAGCGCTTGCCAGGGTTGCTGGTTGGACAACGCCAAGAACGGAATCGCTAGCTTCCAATTCTCTTCCCAGAACGCGCGATATTCCCCCGCCGTGCCGTTGGCTTGGGCATCGGTCGGTTCCGATTCAAGCTTGGCGAGCGCCGCCTGGGCGGCGTTCCAGGCTTTGGCTTGCGCCACAAGTTGCTGTTCCTTCCATGACCAGTACTTTTGCAGATCGGAATCCTTCGACTTTTTGGCCGTGTCGAGGATGAGTTCCAGCAGCGGTCCCACATCTTGAAACTGGTTGCTCTTCACCAGCGGCTCGAGCAGTTTGCCAAGATAGCGCGACAAGTTGGCGGCATCGAGCGGCGTCTTCACCGCATCCGCCAGGTTCTTGAGCAGTTCTTGCTGCCGCGTCGCGGCATCGACCTCAAAGCGCGCTGCGATGTGCTCGCCAATCCGCAACGAGGTCTCCACATCGCCGATGCCGACCGCGATCTTTTGCGCCACCTGATACATGGCGTACGCACTCGTCTTATCGTTGAGTGTCTTGTCCGCGTCCTCCAGCAGTTTGACGGCCAACGCCTGCTTTTGCATCGGCAATCGGGCCGCGTCGTAATCCTTCTTATAAACATCGCTAACGAGCTTGGTGGCCGCTTTAACGTCGGCCTCCGACGGGACCGGCGACTGAGCACAGGCCCAAGACAGGGTCAGCAGCGTAAAAAGCAGCGAGAGTCCAATTGAGCGAAGCATGGTTCCTCCTCGAACTTTGCAACCTGGAGGTAATATCACCATGATACCATTTGACGGAGAGAAGAGGGTCGAAGTAACGCATGATAGCGCCCCCTTTCGCTCCCTGCATGTGACGCGCGAAAACGCGATTTTGGGCCCTCGCTTGCGGGAAAATCGACAACGATCGCCCTTAGTCATCTCGCGCAGCGCCGTGGTGCTGAAACACGTTCACGGCAATTCGGTGGAAGAGATCGCGCAAGAACTCGACCGCTCACGGCTGGCCAGCGGCGGCTTGCTCCAACGGGGCCAGCACAAGCTGCGCGAGTCGATGGCCGCTTCGTAATGCCAACCGTGATGAATGCTAACCGTGATGATGGAGCAACTTGTGCTTCTTCTTGGGTGGCGGCGGAGCTTTGGGCTTCTTGGCAGGCTTGGCGAGCATCTTCTGCTCGATATGTTTGTGGATCGGTCCCGCTTGGGACGCCGAGGGAGTCGCGCCTTGGACGCCGATCAGCAGCGCGGTGAGTACGAGGAGCGTCAGGGCGAATCGCGACATGGCGGCGTTACCTTTGCGAAGGTGAGACGAAAATCCAAAACGTATAGTAATGCTTCGGCACGCGATCAGGCAAAGCGGCAAAGATTTTGGGCTTGTCGGGGACGTTATAACTGTAGCGAAAATACCGGTGGCTATTGGGTTGCTCGGCGTTGTTTCGCTGTGCGCGTCGGCGGCGTTTTGCCCAGCATATTGGCGAGCTTGCGACCGGTGACGGACAGCGGGAGCGTCGCGAGTTCTGCCTGGCTCAACCAACGAAACAACTCCACGTCCAGCTTCGTCCGACTGGCCGCGACTTTCGCATGATAGCCATGCAACGTGATGCGATAGCGCGTCACGCCATGCTTAAGCGTCGTGAAGCGCTCGCCAAGTTGAATCGCCACGCCAGTGAGTTGTTGGAGTCCGGCGGCGAACGCGACTTCCTCCTTGAACGGCAGGCGGGGAAAATCCCACAGCCCCGCCCAACGTTCGCCAGGCAAGCATCGCCGCACCAGCACCTGCGACGAGCGGTTGCGAATCACTGCCGCCGCTTCGGTCACCTCCTCATATTTCGTTTTCTGCTTGGGGGCGGGAATCTTCGCTTGCAGGCTGGCCTTGCGCGTGGGACAGAGACCACTCACGGGACAGAGCAAACAACTCGGCGCGCGCGGCGTGCAAAGCGTCGCACCCAACTCCATCAAGGCTTGATTGAAATGCCCCACGTGTTGCTGCGGCAAAAGTTCTGCCGCGAATTGCCACAAGACTTTCTGTCCGGCGTTGTTGTAAACGTCCCCTTCATAAGCGAGCAAGCGACTAAGGACGCGAATAGTGTTCGCTTCCAGGATCGGCAACCGGGCGTCGCGGCCAATCGAAAGAATCGCTCCAGCGGTATAACGCCCAATTCCAGGCAAAGCCAGCACGTCGTCAAACGTTTCGGGAAACGCGCCGCCATGATCCGCCACGATACGTTTCGCCGCCGCGTGCAACTGCCGCGCGCGACGGTAGTAACCCAAGCCCTCCCACAAGCGCAGCACTTCCTCTTCCTCCGCCGCCGCCAATTCACCGACCGTCGGAAGCCGTCGCAGAAA
>JBGSHH010000612.1:0-5639 GCA_041752355.1 Pirellulaceae bacterium
AACGTTGAACACCCCGTCGGATTGCATGGTGTAACTGGAAGGAGTTACTGCAGCGCTGAGGAGACTGAGCTCCGCAGGGGCCGTATAACTAAGGGCATCGCCGACTGGTTGTCCGCCGTTGATCCAAAGGGCGACAACCGCGGAACCGGTGACCACAAAACGATCGGCAAGGCCATTGATATCGGTCGAGCCTTCGTCACCACCATTGATGATCAATGCGGGTCGAGTAGCATTGTTTTGTGCAAAGGAAGCTGTGTCGATCGCAACGCTCATCAGCCCTGCGGTGGCTATGTTGTTATCGGAGATGGACGTCACGTCAAAAGCGTTGCCCAGCCCCACGCCGGGGAGCAAGACGCCGGGACCATAGCCAAAGAGGTCGTCGGTCGTGGTAGGATCGAGAATGCTCTGTTCGCTACGGCCGTAGTAGTACAGCCGATCGCCTTGAGCGCCGCTTCCACCGCCTGCAAAGTGAATGCTGGAGTCGATGCCAGTGAAATGAGTATCTGGACCCGATGTACTTCCACCCGCGACACCAGCAAGATTGCTGGCAATCGATTCGGCGGGGCCATCGTACGGATCGCCACCGACGAAGACGAGCGCTGCATTGCTGGAAAGTGGGACAATCGTAAGGTCGTCGTCCTCCGTGGTGCCGAAGACGGCCATCGTGTCGAAACCGATGGGGTTGGCGATGGTCGTGCCTTGGTAGTGGAGGGTTTCCATTGCAGAGGCGACAATGGGAATCGCGAAGGCGCTCTTCACCTCGACGCCAGTCGATTGGTATTGCAATTGGCCGCTGCGCGACTGATTGGAGTTGTCGATGAGGTAGGTGACGTCGCGATGACCGGAGTCATTTGAACCGCCGACGAGTGTGAGGCTGGTCAATGGGGTTTGCGCCGCCGAGCCGAGTTCGGCGTCGATGGTGATGGTGAAAGTGTCGTTGCCGCTGTTGCCATAGAACGCATTCGATGCGGCCAAGGCATCGCCCGCAATGCGAAAAACATCGTTGCCGTCACCGCTGTGGATGCTCGTCGAAACAGTGGCGGTGGTGGTAACGACCTCGATCACATCGTCGCCACTGCCAGTGCGGAGATCGAGTTGGCGAAGTGAATGTGTGGCATCATCGCGATACTGCAGGAGCGCGGGCGCAAAACCGCTGAGCGAAGTGAAGCCCAAGACTTCGGTCAGCGAAGCATCGACGCCGGACGTCTCGCTGCTGTCGTCGATCCGAAGCGTGCCATTGCCATCGTGGAACTCGAAGGTGACTGGTCCCAAGATGTTTGCCAAGCTACCTAGGTCATTGCCGAAGTCAGCAGGCAAGCTGCCAACCGTGATCGTCGCGCCGATGTTGTTACGAGTGGCATCGATGGTGGTGTGCGTGCCCGTTGCCGTGCCCAGGACGGCCATGTTCACGGGCTGATCGTCTGCCAAATCGATGGTAAATAGCTCCAGGCCGTCGTAGTCGATGTTCGCCGGCGCAAGGCCGATAAGCTGGGTGGCGGTGAGCGTCGTCAGTACATCGGCGGACGAAGAGGCACTGTCGATGATGGCAGCAGAATCGCTGCCGGTGCCTCCAGTAATGTTCAGCGGGCCGAGAATACCATCAAGCCTAAGACTTGTGTCGGCGACGTTGAAGTGATCATTACCACCATTGCCAAAAATGTGGCTATGGCTGCCAATAGCATTGCCGCGAATGGCGAATGTATCGCTGGCGTTGTCGTCGATCGGCAGACCGATCAGATCGGGGGCGAGATGACCGTAGACTTCTAGCGTCATCAAGCCGGCCGCCGCAGTGCTGTAACTGATGGTGAATTGGTCCGCGCCGCTGTTCCCCATGATGCGCGCAATGGCTTTATGGGCGAATCGAGTCGTTGCAAAAGTCGCCGTACTGTCCGTGAGTTGCAGCGCGTTGGCACCTTGCAGCAAACCGCCGTTCTCGATGGTCGCGCTATTGGCGGAGTCATTGAAAATAATGTCGAAGGCCACCGCGGGCGCATCGCTATCAACATTCGCCACACTGGTGAACGTGAGCAGAGCTTCATCGCCAGAAGCACCGTCAGTAGGGTCGGCAATCCACAAGCCGGCGCCAGGCGCAGCGCCGGCATGATAGGTTTCGCGGTCGAGCGGCGCGCCGGGATCACCGGTGATGTAGATGAGATCGTTATCGCTAGCGTTCACGCCCAGTGAATTCCCATCGAAAGCAATGCCGTTGGGGATCCGCCAGAATCCACCGGAATAGTCGATACTGAGTTGGTCGTCGTCGCTCGAGCCTTGAATTGTGATGCTCTGAATGATGGCGATCACGTAGGAGTGCGAGAATGCGCCATCGATATAAAGGTCCAGATTCGCGCCGTTACGTACCAAACGAAAGTTGTCCGCTTGACCATTATTGGCCCCATTGCCGCCTGTCAGACTGGCGTTGATGATAACGTTTGGCGATTGATCGTCGTTGAGGATCGTACCGACACCTTGGCCCGTGGCATTGGCGGCGTTAATGTTGGTGAGATTGACGACGAACGTCTCGTCCGACTCAAACGATTCGTCGCCGTTCACAGCCACAACGATGGGCTGCGACAGCGTAGCGGTATTTGCGATAAATGTCAGCTCGCCCGTTGCGGATTGGTAGTCGTCGTCAGCTAGCGCAGCGGTAGCATCCACGGTGCTGTAATTGACGATTATCGTCTGATAGCTCGGGTTCGAGAGCGTCACCGCGAAGCTGTAAGCAGTGGCACCGTCATTGCCTTCACTGTGCGAAACACTCGTGATCGACACCGTCGGTTGCGCATCATCGTTAAGAATTGTGCCGATCCCCTGGGCGTCCGCCAGGGTGGCGTTCACGGCATCGGTTAGATTGACGAAGAACGCGTCGTCCAATTCAAACTTGCTATCGCCTGCGACGTTTACCATAACGGTCTGCGTCAGCAGAGTCGTGTCAGCGGCGAATGTGAGCGGCGTGCTGAGAATGGCTGCGTAGTCGTTATCCGCTATCGTTCCCGAATCGTCAGCGGTCGCATAATTCAACGTGACCGGCAAGTAGCTGGCGTGGGAGAGCGTAACGGTGAATACGAAGGCGGTCATGCCCGTGTCACCTTCGCTGAGCGCGACATCATCAATGTTCAGCGTGGGCAATGAGTCATCATTGGTGATTGTGCCAATGGCTTGTCCATCGACGATGATGCCACCGGTGGCGGTGATGTTGACGAAGAACTGCTCCGTGAGTTCAAACTTGGCATCCCCTTGGATCGTGATTTGAATCTGCTTCGTGAGTGGATCGCCGACGTTGAAAACAACAGCACCCGCCGCAATCGGACTGTAGTCGCCGTCAGGAGCGGTAGCCGTATCGTCTTGCGTGCTGAAGTTAACCGTGACTGGCGTAACGGGCGTGGTGGAGAGGGTCACCTCGAAGTTCAGTATTTGCGTGCCTCCATGGCCTTCCACCATCGTCGCGTCGGAGATGCTAACATCGGGTAAGATGGGTGCTGACAGGTTCACCGTCTTGCTTACGGTCGCGCTCGTACCACCATCGCCATCGGTGATGACGAAACTTAGCTCACGTGTTCCGATGGCTGGACTGGCTAGCACGTTCTGATACGCGATATGGCGAACCAGTTGTCGGATACCATTGTTCGGCGTGGCTTGCGCGTTGAAAGTGATGATCAGCGGAGTGATGTCGTCGCCGCCGGTGTAGGTGGCGATCACGGGACGCGGATCGCTAGGTCCAAAGGTGATGATCCGGTTGACTTCGTCGATTTGCAATTGACCATTGCTATCGACTGGTAGCACACGATCGCCGGCGGACGCGCCGCTGACAAAACTCACCGTGAGCGTGCCCGTGTCAAAGTCGAACGAATCGGGATCCAGAACATCCACCGGTGCCTTGGAATCGAGTTGTAGTGGCGGACTTCCGGCGGTGTATTCCACGACCGATGCGGTAAGCACAATCGCAGGCGGGTCGTTGACGGGGACAACGTTCACCGTGATCATGGACTCAGCGCTCACACCGCCATCGCCATCGGTAAGCATCACACGCAAACTGCGTTCTCCGGCGATGGGATTGTTCGACAGATTCTCAAAGGTGATGTTTCGAAGCAAAGCTTGCGTGGCGATAACGGTGGCGCTAGCATTGAGCGTGATCACGAGCGACGAGTCACCACTCCCTCCGGCGAAGGTGCCAATGGGAATACCTTGATAGGTAACGGCATCGCCTGCGACTCCAATTTGCCCACTGCCACTCCCCTCATGGCGGATCGCCAGCCGATCATCGAACGTGCCGCCGCTATCGTAGCTGACGGTTAATGTGCCAGTATCAAAGTTAGCGGAGTCCACATCGATGACAGTGCCGTTAAGCGCGATGGCAGTTGGCGCGTTGTCTTCGCTGTAGATGATCGGTCCAATGGGAATCGATAGGACCGGCGATTGGTTAACGGCGGAGTTGGGAGTGAACGCCACACCACGAAAGGCCGTGTTGAGGGGCGCTGTTGCGATGGGGTCATCGAGGACGACGGTGCCAATCAAAGACGACGGACCGGTTGCGTCAATGTAACTGTAGAGCTCCGTTTCACTACTGAAATACAATTGCACCGAGTTATCCTCGAGCAGTGTGCCGGTGAGACCGCGAAAGCGTCCTAAGTTGGCAGTCGTGATCCTTCCTTTCGGAGCCCAGTCGCTGCCAGTGAATGCGTATTTGCGAATGCCGCCGCCGTTAGAAAACGTCGCTTCATCCGCCACATACATCGTATCCAACCCCGGGATTCCCGGATCTTGATCAAGTATCACAATCTGAAAAGGGCTACCTGATGTGGAGGAACTGATATTAGGTAACGCCACGATCGATTGCCCTGCTGTTTTCGGTAGGCCAGCACCGACCGTGGCAATCGTGCCGTTCCCTCCGGTGAGATAGAGCTGATCGTCGAAAACATGCACTGCCCGCGAGTTGGTCCTCGTTAGTAATTGTGTGGCCGTAGATGTGCCAAGCGAGACGTACTGAAGGCTGTTAGTCAACGTCACCCAGATGTCGGTGCCATTGGTGGACGTGACGGAACGAATGGCATTGGTATCGGATGACATCCCCAGGATGGTCGAGGTATCAATGTTCCCCTGAGCGGCGACCACACCCACCGCCCGTTGAACCGCAAGAGCCGTCGTACCGGAAACACTGGGAACGCCTGGAGCTGCCGCGTAGCCCGGCACGAGCAAGGATTCTCCGTCGGTCGAACGCGTGAGCAGTCCTTCCGAATTGCCGGTGCCATTACCTGTCAGCGGGTGGTTGGCCCCGTTGGCAGCCGTCGGCATGCTGATGGATTGGACTAGTACACCAGTGGGTGAGTACTCGTCCAGAAACACCTGCGTGGAAGCATTTGTCAGCGCCGCCCCTCCACTACCAATCCGATAGAGCACCAGGTTACCCGGCGTAAAGGAAGCCAACATCTGCCGCGCTTCCAGTCTCTCCAGCCATAACTTCCGCCACCGCGCAGGGCGTGGTGTGGGTGTGCGATTTCGGCCGGCACGGCCCGCGAGTGGCGGCAGGGAAACTTTCATAGCGGAATTCCTCGCAGCGATGTCCAAATGAATGGGGGTACTTCGGGCGGCCTCGAAGGTGGTAGAAAATGGTAATCTGGGTAGGATGATAATCGTGGGAATTG
>JBGSHH010000613.1:0-5362 GCA_041752355.1 Pirellulaceae bacterium
TCCGCCCGCCAGCGCGGAGAGTCTTGTTCCAACTGCCGTAGCGTGTTGCCAAACTCGTACGACGCCAGGCGATAGCTGTTGTCACTCGTGTTGTGTTCGAAGTGCCGTTCCCAATACGTTTCGTAATCTGGCTCGTGCGAAAGCTTGGCGAATTGATCGTAGATCGAAATGCGCGGCTCCGGCACTTGGGATATCGGGCCGAGGTCGTTTTCCGTATCGGTGCTACCCCGTTCCTCCAGAGCAGCCTCTTCTGCATCGCCATCATCCTCTTCCGACGCGACGCTGCTTCTGGCCTTTTCGATCAATTCATATTCCACATCCTGCAACCCGAGGAAGATATCGGAAGGAAGATCGATGAACTCGACCTCCGCGCGGTTTTCTCGCGCCCAAACGAGCGCCTGATACTCGGGACTATAGCGCGCAAGCGGATAGACGAGCGTGCGCACCGGCAACGAATCGGTATAGGCCAGGATCGCGATGGGAGGTTTGGTCGCCTTGCGTGTGATATCACGAATCAGCGAGGTGGCGTCCGTCAAACCTTCAATCAGCACAACTTTGGGTTGCACGTGATCGAGGTACTGGCGCAGCTGCCACGCTCCCATGGGTGACAGGTGGCGCGTCCCGAAGACGTTGATATTCCAACTCAATGCTGGCTCCCCTGCGCTAGGCGTTATGCTCTTCACAGGCGGCATAAAGCGGTCGCCATTCCGCGCCCCGCTTCTTCACGACATTGGCCAGATACTCTTGCCAAATCACGCGGTCCTTCTCTTCATCCTTGACGATCGAGCCTTGCAAGCCAGCGGCCAGATCGTGTGGCGTCACTTCGCCAGTGCCAAAGTTGCCTGCGAGCGCCATGCTGTTGGCGAGTACCGAAATGGCTTCGGCGGTGGAGAGGACGCCGGAAGGGGTCTTGAGTTTGTTCTTGCCGTCGAGTGTTTGCCCCGTGCGCATTTCGCGGAAGATGGTGACGACACGTTCGATGGCTTCATCGGTCGGCACTTGCGCGCGGAGCTCAAGATTAGCGGCCAATTCACGCACCCGTTTACGTACGATATCGATTTCGGTTTCCAAGGTGTTGGGCGTGGGGAGCACCACGATGTTAAATCGTCGTTTGAGCGCCGCCGACATATCGTTCACGCCCCGATCGCGCGTGTTAGCCGTGGCGATGATGGAGAACCCTTTGGATGCTGGCACTTCCGTTTCGAGTTCCGGCACGGAGATCCGCTTCTCCGAAAGCAGCGAAATCATCGCATCTTGAACTTCGCTCGCGCAACGCGTGATTTCTTCAAAGCGTGCCAAACTGCCGGATTCCATGGCGCGAAAGATCGGGCTCTTGATTAAGGCTTCCTGGCTAGGGCCACGCGCGATCAGCATGGCGTAGTTCCAGGTGTAGCGAATTTGTTCCTCGGTGGTTCCCGCCGTCCCTTGCACAACCTTCGTCGAGTCGCCATTGATGGCGGCAGCCAAATGCTCGCTCAACCACGATTTGGCCGTACCCGGCTCGCCAATGAGCAGCAGAGCGCGATCGGTGATAAGCGTCGAGATGGCGATTTCGACGAGACGTTGATAGCCGATGTACTTGGGTGTGATATCCAGCTTGCCAGCTTTGCCGCCACAGATATACGTCAACACCGCGCGGGGCGACATCTGCCAACCGGGAGGTTTTTCGTACTTATCCTCGCGAATGAGCGTTTCGATTTCTTCCGCGAATAGTTGTTCCGCCGGCGCGCGCAACATTTGGCCCTGGCCGCCGGATGAAGAGGTGCTCGCGGGCGTTGCTTTCTTGGCCATCAGTAAGAATCCTTGAGGTTACGGCTTGGCTCGTAGCGCTTGTAGATGTTCCATCAATTGATCGACCGCCTTGTCGGATAGTTTTAGCAAGGCTTCTTCCAGACGCGGCAGGGCTGCTTTGGGCAGATCGGGAATCATGGGGCCGAGCCAATAGTTGTACCAGCCCCAGTAATTCGTTTTGGTTCTCAGTAATGCCGCCACGAACGATTCGGTCGCCGCGGGATGCTGTACCTTGACCATCGCCTTGAGAATGTTCAGCATGCGATGCGCTTCACTGGGCTTCTTGATGGACGCGTTGAAGGCCTCCTCCAAGAGCGCATTGGCCTTCGCATGGCCGGGACGGGCCAGCGCTTGCACTAGCTCCACATTCCCCAATTCGACCGCCACGTCGAGCCACTTGGGATCGAGTTCCGGCAATGCCTTACTACCCTTGGCTTCCCCGTCACTGTCGTGATCCAGGCTATACATGTAGGAGTAGCGCCAATGGCTGGGATGTTCTAATTCGCCCACGATGGCTTCGCGTTTGGCGTAGGCGGGGTCGCGGCTTTTTTTCTTCTCATCTACTTTCGCGGTGAGGTAAGGCGAGAACTTCGCGAAGAGTTGCGCCGGTTTGAGTGTTCGTCGCGCGGCGACAAAGGCGTAGGGCAGCTGTTCGGCCGGAAGTTCGGCGTGCTTTTCGATCAAGACTTCGCGTGCCCCTTGGCCGCCGGTCGACATGACATTCACCAATCGCTCGACGATATCGGTGCCGCTGGGCTCCGCCTTGATCGCTGCCAATTCCGCTTGTTGAGCGAAGCAATCGAGCAGGAACGCCTCCGACTTTTTATCGTCACGACCACGCACACATTCCAGCAAGCTCAGCATCCGATTCACTTGCGCGCCTAACTTCTTCTTGTCTTTCTCTTTGCCCGCCAGCAAATCGCCGCGACAGGCATTGGCTTCGGCCAGCAGCAATTGCAGCAGTTTGGGATTGCGATTAGCACGCAGCGGTTCAATGGCGATATCCAGATCATTGCCTTGGATGGCCGCATGCAGCGCGGCAATTGCTTCCGCGGCATCCGATTTCGCCAAAGCTACAAAGGCAGCCTGGCGAACATCCTTCGCTTTGGCTTGGCTCTGCTCCAGCAAGAACGTGAGATCTTCCGGATTGTCGCCCAAGCAACCAATCGCGACGATCTTGATTTCCTTCGAGCCTTGCTCGAGCGCTTGTTTCACGGTTTCGCGTGTTTCTTCCGGCGCGAGCTTATGCATCAGCGCCAGCCGGCGCAAGTGTCCCCCCTTCCCTTTCAAATCGAACTTCGCGCGCAGTTCTGGTAGAATCGCTTGACCATAGAGCGGCAAGACTTTCGTGCCTACGAAGTCGCTGATTTCCGAATACGTATCGTCGAGCGCTTGCAGCGAAGGCTTAACCAATCGCAAGTCGCGAAACGCGCCGCGCTCCAAGGCATCGCGAATGATCTCCAACCGCCCGGAACCGGTGGTCGTGAGCGCTTCGAGCAGCGGCTTTAGCAGGCGAGCGCCCGCCTGCGTTTCTTGAGGGCCGAGATCAGTCGTCTCGATCGGCGTGAGCTTGCCGTTGATGCCTGTTTCCCCTTGCGTATAGAGGATGGCGTTCACGAGCGTGCTCAATTCCAGTAGCGCTTCGGCTGAAGACTTTTCGTTGCTCTGGACGACCTTTTCGATCGCCAAGGCGATCTTGGCGAAGACCGGCGCCTTTTGACCAGCTTTGGTGAGTGGCTCCACCAACTTCTTCAAACGAAAATCGCCTGGAGCGACGGCGCTGCCGGCAATCGCCAGGCGGCGCGTTTCGTCGTAGACCTGATTCAGGACGGCAATCGACATAGCGATAGCTCCCACTGCCGAAGATAGTTCAAAATGCGACAGGCGTTAGAGAGTCAGACGTGTGATCGTCTTCTGCGATACCAGACTCAATGGCTTCACTTGCAGTTTGCGGCTGTCGAGATCGTGGCGAAAGCGCACCACCAGCGTTTGGTCGGCGAATACGTCCGGGGGCAACAAGGACAACAAATGACAACTCGGCGGTTCTTCGGTCATGCCGGTGTCCGTCATCACCAGGCGTTCCCCCTGGGCATCTTCGACGACGTAGACGCCATCGACCTGGCCGATCCGCTTGTAGTTCAAAGCGTAGATCGGTTGCTTATCGGCCAGCGGACCTTTCAGATGCGACTTCACTTCTTTGATGAGCGCGGCAAAATCTTTGTGGCCAAAGCCGCGAATCTTGGTTAAGTCCGCCGGTGCCAGCGGGCGCGACAGCATCCCTTCCCAGCGGATGCGCGGATTCACATCGCCAGGATAAAGGCAAAGCTCTTTGATTTGCGCCACTTGAAAGAAACTGTCATCGCTCTTGATATACTTCACGGCCTTGTAAGGGCGATAGTTCTGCGTGAGTTGGATGCGGCCGCTCGACAGATTCATCCACACGCCGGTGTCGACGAATTCCTTGCGAGCGACATCGTCGTAACTGTTGAAAGCGAGTTGCACTAGTTCGACATCTTCCTGCACCAGACCACAAGCTTTCAGCTCTCCCAGTTGCCAGGCGTGACCAAGCCAGGCGGCAATGGAAGACTCCGTCTCGGGTTTGAGTTCAGGATCTTCCAGGCGTTTGGTGAGATAGGCGCGCCCCTGCCGAACCAGCGTGTGCAATCGCCCTAGTTGATCGAGCCCTTCACTAAAGGCCGCTTCACGTTTCGTGGAGGAACGATCGAATTCGCCAATTTCGTCGGAGAAGAGCTTTGTGTAGTTAAGCAGCGCCGCTTGCGCGCCAGGCAGATACGCGTTGCCGAGTTGGCGAGCTTGTTCTTCGATTTGTTGCGCGGTCTTGCTGGTGGTGTTGCCGATGCCCAGGCGGACGAGATCTTGCGTGAACTTTTCCAGCAGATCGATGCCATCGAGTTGCGCTTGAATTTTCTTCGCGAGCGCGGCCTTGTTAACCACCTTAGGCTTGGTAACTTCCTCCTTCTTCTTTTCAACGCGCGCCGCAACCTTGTCGCGTTTAGCGACCAAACTCTCCGGCACCTCCGCCACCGCAAATGTCTTGCCTTGCACGAACGCAAACAACAGTCCGAGCGAGTGCTTACAAGGAAATTGCCGGCTCGGACAATTGCAGCGATAGACAGGCGAGTGCGGCAGGGCGAAATCGGCGGAACACTCGTAGGGCGACTTGCCGCTGCCTTGGCAGTGTCCGAAGAGGAGTGTATCGTCGGCAGACTTATGCAAGGCGGTGAATTTATTCTTCAGCACCAGCCCACGTCCATTCTTGGCGGCGTCACTATTAGGCGCGGCGGCGTTAACGAACTCCTCGTCGATGGAAATCATCGGGCTGCCTCCCATGCATGGTGCGCGATTCAAAAGCCGAATAGCGGTCGAGTTGGGGCGACATTATCCAGCAGCGCGGCACGGTAATCAAGCAATGGAACGATGAAGAGTTAAAATCAGGCCTAAAGCCAAACGAGATGAGCGAACTACCAGAGTGATCGCGTTGTGGCAAAAAAAAGTGCGGGGCCTCGTATGTGCCAATATCCGATTGGCAGAACGACGCAGCCAGGGGCAA
>JBGSHH010000614.1:0-4194 GCA_041752355.1 Pirellulaceae bacterium
TTCAATGTGGCCGCGATCGATCGATCGCGGAATGCCCGCCCGCCAAAGTCTTTGCGGCCAAAGGCCGCAAAACTGCGTTTGCGAGCGGTGTCGCGAATTATAGCCCAACAGCGATCAAGGCAAGTAGGTCTCGTGACGGAACTCCTTATATCAAAACCACATAGTGGCTTGCGAGCGGTGACCGGTGAATCGTAGGCACCTCGCCGCTCGCAAGCCATTTTACAGCAAAATGAATTGCCAAAGAACTCGCCGCGCGGCAGATTGTTACCGCGTGACGAACACTGGATATGTTTGTAACTCGCCGGTCAGAACGCGGGCAAGTAGGCGAGCCTGAATCTCGAGCACGCGACGGTAGTTCACGCGATAGCCAAACAGCGGATGCGTGACGAGTGCGTCCATCCGTTGCTCATAGGCACGAAAGAACGCCTTGCGTCCGTTGGGTGTCAGCGAAACTGCCTGGCCAGCACGCACGAAGTCTCGCGCGGTCACCATCTTTGTATTGATCGCCGACAACACCGCCGAATCGGCAATGAGCGGACGGAACGGTTCCATCAGATCCAGCGGCAACGACGCGCGTCCGAACCGTGGCTGATGAAAGAAGCCGAGGAATGGATCGAAACCGACAGTCTGGCAGATGATCGTGAGATCTTTCGCCAACACGCTGTAGGCCAGCGACAGCAGCGCATTGACGGCATCGCGCGGTGGACGACGATTGCGACCGTTGAAGTCGAAGCGAAACAGTTCCTCTTCGCTGCGGTTCTTCGCTTCGTCAATCTCGCCAAACGGATCGTCCTCCACTTCGTGCTTGATCAGGCCGGCGAAGTTCTCGAAGTAGAGTCGCGCGGCGTTGCCTTCGATGCCGAGTAGTTGTTCCAGATTCTCGGCATGTTCCGCGTCTTCCATCAAACATTTCAGAATCGCCAGCGGTCCAGCAGGCGGTTCGATATGATTGCGTTGCATCATCGTGCGTTGGTTGCGAATCTTGCCGGCCACGAGTGCGCGCGATAGTCGCAAACAAAACGAAGGCACATCGGCCAAGCGGAACTGATCGCGTCGCAGGTTGATGTTCTTCACGCCCAGCCCTTGCGTGAGGCCATAAAACCAACCACCTTGCGAGAAGTAGGCGATGGGAATCTCCTCCTCGCAAAGCGTTTGAATTGCCTGCGTGGTGAGTTGAATATTGCCGAATAGATTGAGCTGGCAAATCTCGTTGATCCGCACCTCTTGCACCACTTTGTCCTTCTCCTTGACCTTCAAGACCAGGCCGGATTTGCCGACATTCAGGCCTTGCGCGTTGAGATATAGCGGCTTCAAGTCGTCGCGCGCCGGCACCAGGCGACGCACATCCTCATCGCGCGCCGCCCGCGATGAAGTATCGGCTGTGAGCATTGGCCCAGCATCGAAAAGCCAACGCTGTTGACCGCGAGCCTTGGTGCCGCGACCGCGACAGACCGCCGTTTCATCCGGTAGGCAGATGCCCACCAGCGAACAGCGCGGACACTTCGGGCTATCGACCAGCGGCAACGGAATAACACCGCGCTCCGCCACTTCTCTCGCCTGCGCCAGTGCTTCCAGCGTGTGCGTGACCAACGCTTCATCCATCGCCACGCGCACGCGCTGCTTGGTCTTCACATAGTAGATGATCCCCTCCTCGCAGCGATAGCCGTTATCGCGCAGCACGAGCGCCTGCACGCACAACTGCACGCGATCGGCATCCCAGGCACCGATCGCCCCGGTGTCGCGATCGACATGCGGCGCGCCGCGCTTGTAATCGACCGGCGTCACCAGGTCGCCATCGGCCTCGACGATGTCCGGCTTGGCGATGATGCGATGCGTGTCGCTGGAGAGCGTGATCGAACGCGAATGAATACGCTCCCCTTCGGCCGCGAGTTCCTCCGCTGGCGGAAGCTCGTCCGTGCGACCATCGAGCTTTTGATGTCGCAGCGCCCCTTCGACCACTTCATGATTGACCGCGAACACCCCTTCGACCCATTCATAGAAAAACAGCCGAGGGCAATACACGAACTCGTTCAACATCCGCGCCGGCAAATACTCCGGCGGAGGCGCAGGGGAGATCATGGGACGGACTCCAAGTTGCGAAGCAAGGGTGCAATGTCAAACGATGCTGCTTAAACCACGATGCACGGCGCTTGAATCGGCGAGTACGGCAGACCGAGGGCGGAGATCACCCGTTCGCCGCGCCCGTCGGTCGGACCAAGATCGATGAAGAGGACCTGGTCCTGGTTGTGTTTGATGATGTCGGCCAGTGCTTGCCGGCAGCGGGCCAGATCGATCGGCGAGAACTGGCACTCGAAGACGGAGTATTGCAGGTGGTCGCCGAAATCGCGCATTGTCTTGAAGACTTTGCGGAGCCGTTTGTCGTCGCAGATGTCGTAGCAAACGAGAAAGGTGTTGCGCATGGGAACCTCGGCGTTCCCTTGCGGGAACCACCCCTGTTGGCGAAGAATCGCCCTTCCATGGTTCCCGCCCTCATGGCGTCCTAACGCCGAAGCGTTCCTGTAGCGAGGTTTAGTGTAACACTCGTAGGGGGTAAAGCAAGCGAATTCCTGGTCGGATGTACGAGGGTCATTCATTACCGTTGGTTTTGGAAGTGGTGGAATCCGCTATTCGTCAACTGCTGCAAACAGCCCAAAACCGCAATGCCGCCCCGCACCAATGGTAATTGGTCCAGGAAACTTCTCTTTGAATTCGAGTTGCAAATGCACTGCGGATTGATTGGACAGGTGATCTGGACGATTGTATCCGATCAGGCGTTTGTTTTTATCGTATTTGTGGGCGCTGAATGACTTTCGAAAGCGACTGAATGGACTCCATTCGAAAGTGCAAAGTTGGTCGATGCCAGACTGAGCGAGCGCTTTTTCGATTAGCTTTCGCGTCTTGTTGGGCTTGTGGTCGTCGTGACCGGGGAGAATCACGGGCGTAACGCTGGCCCATCGGTGCGAATCGCATGTGTATGCTTCGCGAACGCCGTCGGCACGATCTTTGGGGACAAGTTCCAGCCGAGTGCCGGGGGGAAGCGTTGTGTCAGGTAGGGGCTTCAGCGACAGACCATCGAGACGTTGCTGTAGGTGTCGAAGCCAGGATTCGTCTCCCAGGGGCGCAACTACCATGGTGCGACGGACTGAGGGATTGGTATGAGCATGACCAATCGATGGAAGCGGGACATACGAAAACTGGGAGTGCGGCACGCCCGTACTCTTTTCATTGTTCGATTGATGGCCTGCGACGTAGTGTTCAACCCACTTCTCTTGGGTGTAACCGCGCAGATCGCGTGGCGGATTCTTCTTCATCAGATCGATGGCAAGATGCCGGACCATCCCGGCAATGTGGATGAACTTACTCTGAGGATACGCGACGGTATCGTCGTTTTCGTCAACGAGTTTGAAGACGGCGAAATGGCGAGGTAGTGCGTCGGTGTCGCGGCGGTAGCGCACTATGTCGAAGACGCGCAACGGCGGAACGGGACGAAAGCCGTCTTCTGTTATACGGCTAAGGAAATCGGTGTGCTTTCGGGCGAGGTCGTCTAACGTACCAACTTTGGGGACACGCAGCGGTATGCCGCCAGCGGATGACGGATGCCAACGTATCCCTTCAAGTTCCGTCGCTTGCACAGCGTCGATAATGGTTGCGTCGCCGACAGCCATATCGATGCCCCACCCTAAGTGCGTGATGGAACGCGCGGCAGTGCGAAGGATTTCCAAATGCGGGCACTCTCCAGCGGGAAGTTCGAAGAGGTAATGGATCGCCTCGCCGAGCAAATGTGTGGAGCGGACTACTTTCTCCGTTCGCTTAGGAACCTTATCCAATTCCCCTTTCTTCCATGCCGGGACGAGCAACTCTGTGGTGTTGTCGGGAACATAGAACTGAGTCCGAACTTTGGATGGTATGCCCACTACCGCCTTAATGACTGGCGGAGGTAGTGACTCTAGCCATCGCATAGCGGGCACCGCGTGGATAAGTTCTTGCCGTTCGTTCCAGTGCGATGCTGCCGCAGCCAGCAGAGCTTGTAACAGCCGTAGCGGTGACGGTGGCCATTCGGGATCGCCGCTTTCGCCGCGACCGTGACTATATGGGTGCAGAAAGCGAACGGTTAGGACGAGTTGATTCGACATCGGCATGCTCCTACTTCTTGGCCTTGGCTTTGGCCACGTCTTCCTTGGCCTTCTTTCTGTC
>JBGSHH010000615.1:0-2013 GCA_041752355.1 Pirellulaceae bacterium
TTACGACGGTTTGAAGGGAAGGTCATCGCTGCCACCAATCGGGACTTGGCCACGGAAGTGCGCGCGGGCCGATTCCGCAGCGACTTTTATTATCGCCTGTGCGCCGACATGATCCGCACCCCGACGCTGGCCGAGCAAGTCCGCGGGAATCGCGAGGAGCTCGCGTTATTGGTTGGATTCATTGCACGGCGCTATTTTGAGCCGATTGCCGAACAATTGACGGTGGATGTGGTTGACTGGATCACCCATCATCTCGGCCTGGATTTCTCCTGGCCAGGCAATATGCGTGAGTTGGAGCAATGCGTCCGCAACGTGGTCGTTCGGGGCGAATATCACCCATTGAAACCGGAACTTGCTCCTGACAAATCTAATGCCGACGTGCTTGCACTCAAATTGTCAGCGACGGAGTTGCTCGGCTGGTATTGCCAGCGAATTTACGACGAAACCGGAAGTTACCTGGCAACTGCCGAGCGTTTGGGTCTCGATCGCCGAACGGTGAAGCTTCGCGTTGAAGAATGGAACGCTAGGCATACTGAGTAATCTTTGGCATGGCAAATGCGCGGCATCAATCTCCCGAGCAGCTTGTGATCGAACCCTGTGGAACGTCAGCGATGACTGCCAATAGCTTCTTGCCGCGCTCGCGCGTTGGCTGATCTAGTGACAAGGTGTCAACCTTGCGGACGTCGACGTCCGCCTTGGTCCATGAAGTACGACTGAATCAACATGGTTTCCGCAGGAATTCGACAATTTACCCATCGCCAAACGCGCAACGCCTGAATTGTAATTCACTCTTTACACTCGCGGAGGTTTTCGATGCGAGCAGCCGTAACATCGCGATCTATGCACGCGTATCTTCCAAGCAGCAGGATATTCGCAGCCAAGAGCCTGATTTAAAACGTTGGGCGGAGGCCTTTGCGGATGGACCGGTGAAATGGTACACGGACAAGGCCAGTGGCCGCACGATGGATCGACCAGAGTGGAAGCGACTCGAAGAGGATTTGGCAGTCGGCAAGATTGTCAAGATTGTTGTGTGGCGGCTCGATCGGCTTGGTCGAACGGCTGCGGGACAGCCGCCTATTGTTCGACTGCCAAAGCAGCTCCGACCCGATCTGAGTTTGAATCGCCCCGTCGTTTCACCTGTTGCCTGGCCAAGCGTGCCTTGGCCCAATCTAGATATCGTGCCTGATTAATAGTGGACTAAGAAGCTCTGGATCGGCCAGAAAAGCGGCATCCGCAACGATTGCCACGTCGCTTTGCAACGAGGCTTGCCGTCCACTCGATTACCTTCACCTGGCAAATTAGCTCCGACCACTCAATACGATACGGACGCCCACTACAACATCCCGTAACAAGAAACAAAAAAGCCTTCGTGGCGGTTAACCACGAAGGCTTTTGTTGTATGAAACCCGGCGAGACCTACTTTCGCACTTTTGGCACTATCATCGGCTCAGAAAGCTTAACTACCGTGTTCGAGATGGGAACGGGTGTGACCTTTCCGATATAGTCACCGGGAAGGACTACGTAAGGTGATGAAGCCTTACGTAGCCAACGTTTTGGTTGCGTGCGTAGATGGCACTTTTTCTCAAAGCCTCTGATGATAGAGAGCGTTGGATATAAGTGGCCAAGCGTTTGTCCGTTAGTACCGGTTAGCTAAATCCATTACTGAACTTACACATCCGGCCTATCAACCTTGTCGTCTTCAAGGGGACTTTCGAGCGTTGCTCTTACGAAACCTATTCTTGGAGCGGGCTTCACGCTTAGATGCTTTCAGCGTTTATCCTTTCCACAGATAGCTATCCAGCCGTGCCACTAGCGTGACAACTGGTACACCAGAGCTGTGTCCTTCCAAATCCTCTCGTACTAAAGAAGAGGCTCCTCAAGTTTCGTACGCCCACGGCAGATAGGGACCGACCTGTCTCACGACGGTCTGAACCCAGCTCACGTACCACTTTCATTGGCGAACAGCCAAACCCTTGGGAGCTTCTACACCCCCAGGATGTGATGAGCCGACAT
>JBGSHH010000616.1:0-8638 GCA_041752355.1 Pirellulaceae bacterium
CGGTTGGATTATTGTATCTGTTTGTATCTAAAATTGGTAGCGTAACCTGTAAATCAGGGGGTAAAGTAGATACACAGAAATCGCCGTAAGTCCTTTATTTGCAAACGTTTGCACCCGTAGCTCAATTGGATAGAGCATCGGTCTTCGGAACCGAGGGTTGGGGGTTCGAATCCCTCCGGGTGTACTCTAAGCCACAACGACTTGCCTCTCGTAGCTCGTTTCGTCTTCTCCCTGTCGAATTACGGCTTCACTGGCGTGGGCAATTGGGCGGCGGTTTCTGTGAGCCAAGTGCTGAGTTGCTGGTTAAGTTTCGCGGCTACGTCGGGAAGTTCGGCGGCCAGATTGTGCTTCTCGCTAAGATCGGCGGCGAGGTCAAAGAGTTCCAGGGATTGATCGTCGTAGCGCCGAATGAGCTTGTACTGGCCTGCGCGGATCGCGCCGCCAGGGCGGTTGGATTTATGCCAGGCGAAGTGGGGATAGTGGAAGTAGAGCGCGTCGCGCTGCCACCCCTGGCCGGTGAGAAGCGGTCGCAGCGACAGGCCATCGAGCGACTCCTTCGTGGCGAGTTTCGCGCCGGCGGCCTCCAGAATGGTCGCCGATAGATCCATGCTGATCACAGGCGTATCGTTGGTGGTATCGGCCTTCGTTTGGCCCGGCCAGCGCATCACGAGCGGCACGCGCAAGCCACCCTCGTACAAATCACCTTTGCCGCTGCGCAAAGGGCGGTTGTCGGTCGCGCCATCCCAACCGCCATTGTCGCTGGTGAAGATCACGAGCGTGTTATCGGCAATGCCCAGACGATCGAGTTTGTCGAGCACCTGACCGATGGCGCGATCGGTCGCTTCCAACTGCGCGGCGTAAACAGGATTTTTCAGCCCAGGGCCTTCCTGACCTTTGTACTTGGGGATGAGATCGGCGGGCGCTTCAAAGGGAAAGTGTGGGTTATAGGTCCACAAGCAAACGAACATCGGCTGCTGATGATGTTCCTCCATAAACGCCACAGTTTCCTCCGCGAGGCGATTGGTAAGATACTCGCCGGTCTTGCGGGGCTTGATGGCGGGAATGCGATAGGGATCGAAATAGGTCGGTGGCCCACCATATCCGCAACCACCAATGTTGAGATCGAAGCCTTGATGCTCCGGCCAATAATCCGGCCCGCCTGCGGTAGGATCCTTGGCATCGCGCTCGCCGGAGAGATGCCACTTACCAAAGAAGCCTGTGCGGTAGCCGAGTTCTTTCAGTCGTTCGGCGATCGTGACGCTCGCCAGCGGCAGCACATGCGCGGACTTGGGAGGTTGCAGCGCGCGATCCTTCGGCCAGAACGGCGGACCATCCGCGCCATGCTGCGTAATGTGCAGTCGCGCAGGCGCAAGGCCCGTGATCATCGCTGCCCGCGTCGGCGAACAAACGGGCGACGCCGCATAAGCATTTGTAAACCGCACTCCCTGCTTCGCCAAAGCGTCGAGTCGCGGCGTATTGATCCGCGCGTTCCCTTGGCAACGTAAATCCATCCACCCGAGATCGTCGGCCATAATCAGCACGATATGCGGCGGCGCTGCGGACGCGAGTTGCGCGCCACAGAGCAGTATCAAGGCGAGTAACAGTCGCAGCATCATCGAACCTCACGTGAAGGGCGGAATACCAACAAAATACCCCCATGTTTCCACGGGGGCAATTCGTTTTTCGCTTCGCGATCGAAGCTTCTGCGGAGCGCACAACGGCTATCTCAGTCCCACCACCAGCCGCGCGGGGCGACTTGCTTGGGAGTGGCGTTGCCATGTTCCGCCAGCACAGTGCCGTAGGTATCGGTCTTGAGTTTGTCCTTCGACAACAACTCGCGCGGATCGCAACGCACGCCGCCCGAAACACCCGCCACGATATGCTTGCCGGCGATAACGCGGTAATTCATGATCGTATCGACTTCCGTCGGGGCGTGATCGCGTCGCGGAGCGAAAGCTCCTTCCGGACCGAAATGCGTTTGATGCCAACCGACTTGCCCTGGCAGGTCTTGCGATTGAATCACACCAGCCACCAGCGCGAGGTCAAACACATTCCGCAGTTCGGCATAGACCGGATACTTCGCGGCCAACAACTCAAAATCCTTGGTGAAACTTTGGGCAAAGCGCGAGTTCAACTCATCCGACTTGCCGGTATGCACTCGTTCGCCGCGCGCGGTGAGCATTTCATTCTCGCTCAACACTTGTACCCCTGGGCCGCGCAACTCAAAGGCGTTCATCTGCTCGGAGGTGTAAATCGCGTCGTAGTTGAGCGTGAACCACCAACGCAGCACGTCCATCGGCGGCAATTTGCCATCGGGGCCGATCTCGACCGTCGCCAGATAACTCTTGACGTTGAGCGTTCCTTCTTCCAGGCCCATGCCGACGCGCTTCATGTGATAGTCGGCTTCGACCAGGATATGCGCGGCATGCGTGGCGGGATCGAGGCCATAGACCGAGATGTCCTGGCGACCAAGCGCGGCGCGCAAGTCACTGGCCCATTTATCACGACCCCCTGACTTGAGATTCGTCTTGCCTGACTCGGCGATAAAGGCTTTGGTTTTGGCCAGTCCTTCCGCGCGCGGAGTGATGGCGCAACCAAATTTGGGTTCTTTGCTATAAGCGTTGCGGAGCACGACGACCAGATCGTCAAGCTGCACCACAGGCAAGCCTTTCTCATTCACGACGCGACCTTCGGCGTTTTGTTGCCAATCGCCAGCGGGACCGGCGATCACGATGTCGCCTGTCTCGGGATAGACCAGCACGTACTGAATGCGCGTGATGCCGGCCAGGTTCTGCATCGCTTCGGTGGGCGACTTGCCTTGGGCGTGCAGCAGTTGCACTTCGCGCTCTAGTCGCGTGAGCGACACTTTGCGGAGCGCGGAGGTTACCTGCACGTCGGTGTTGCCTTGGCTCGCGATCGCCTGACGACGAATCTTCTCCAGTTCGAGCGGGCGAACGACCAACTCGCGTTCTTTCAAGAGTCCTTTGGCATCGACATAGACACCGGTGGGAAACGGCGCGATCGTGCCTTCGCCGACACCTCCTTCTTTCCAGCTATTGGGCTCGACGGTGGAGGTGATAAGTTCAATCAGCGAATCGAAGTCGGCTTGGGGACCACCGCCTGCGAAGCCGCGGGGGCGTTGATTGAGTTGCGCGATGCCTTCACTGCGATAGCGATCATCGCTCACGCTGGCGAGCGTATCCATCGCCGCGCTGGTCGCGCCGGCTTTACCTTGGGCCACGCCGATATCGCGTAGCCAGCGATCGCGCGCGGCCGCGTCGTCGAGTCGATTGGCCAGCGTTTGCGCCGGACCAAACTCGCCTGCGGCCAGATGTGCGGCGATCGCTTTCTCGGGGGACGGTTCTGCCGCCTTCAGCAGCGAACCGCACCAGATTAAACCGATGCCAACAACGGCGCTCCACCCAGCGCGCCACAGAGATTGGGGTGGGAAACAGATTAGCGTCACAGATACCTCGATTGTGCCATGCCCTGGCAGGTATCAGCGTCGCATAGATAGGAGGTGAAAGTCAAGGGAAATTGGCTTGCTGCCGTATTTCGTTGTCTGCTGCGGGGAGGGGGAGGAGGGCGATTAACGCTTATTCCGCGTCGGGCAAGCTTATCGAGCGGACCCACCAGTCGAAGTTCTCGGTTCCTCGGCCTGGCTTATAGTTGGCGTAGCGGTTAATCGCGGCGAGCGCGACAGCTAAATCAGCCACACCGAGTTGAGTGCTCTCTGCCCACTGTCGAATAATCGTCGTCGTGTTGATGACGACCACTCCCAGCTCCTGGGCGATCCTACGCGCCTTCTTATCGTCCGTGAGTACGCTCCAACCGCGGCATTTGGCAATCGCCAAGCCCATTGATTCTCCGTCATCACCAATTCGCGCGGCCAGTTGAATGTAGAGATCCGTCTCCTCATCGCCTTCGCAGTTGCAGCGGCTAAGCAATCCGCCATTGATCGTCGGGAGCAAATCGATCGGCACCTTGATCAGCTTTTCATGATCCGTGGGGTCGGGCTGGCGATAGTGCTGAGATTCCCGCTCGACAGCCAACGGAACGTACCACTCATTGGGTATCGACGTCAGAATCGACTCGAACTGCCCGCTCGCATAGAGGTTGAGTATACCGCAAGCATCCAGAATAACGGCCGGCATGAGGGGGCGCTCCGGTCCGTGGATCAGGGGCTATCGACGAGTAAAGATGCTTCGAAGTCGGCCTGTATCGAGAGGGTGCGTCCTTCCGCGTCCACTTCAACGCTGAGCATCGATTCCTGAATCACCCGCCGCGCTTCCCAAATATCGCAGCGCAAGTAGTTGGCAAGTTCCTTCTCGCTCAATTCTCCCCGTTCGTAGGCATGCACCGCCAAGAACTTATATCGCTCGGGATAGGCGGCCTCAGGGCGCGTATCCGTCGTCAGGCCGAGTCTCTGCTCCGCTGCGCGGACGGGGAGCCCTTTCTCTTTCTGCAGATCCCACGTCCCTGGCTTCAGGAGGCCTAGCGACTCCAGACGCAGCGTCAGCGCTTCCAACGACACGGCGTAAAAGTGCTTCAGCTTAACCAGGTCCCCGACTTGAAAATTGCCCGTGGTGTTCACAATCTCATTGAATCGGAAACGCACCGAAGACGCAGGCATCAGAAAGCTCATGGCAAACGATTCGGCAAAACGCTCGTTGGCGGGCTTGCGACCGGCGATGGTCAAGTAGTCGATGCCCGCGGTGTAGCGATCCACGATCAAATGCGCATATTCATGCGCAATTGACGCGCGCTGCTTTTCTGGAGGATGAACGCTGTTGATGAGCATGCAGCCGCCCAAACCGTCCACAAAGATGTACATGCCCGCGAACATGCGCGGCAAACGGGCGAAGAATATGCGAACACCGACATCGGACTCCAGCATCCCGCGAATATTGGTGATGGGTTGATCGCCCAGGCCGAGCCGCTGGCGCTCGCGGTTGGCCACGTCCTCGGCCAATTCGCTCACGTTGACGCGCGGGTTCAGCTTCACCGGCTGCGGGTAGTTCATCCGCAGCGGCGACTTCATGCGTTGTTCGAGATCGAGGTAGTTCTCCACGAACTCTTTGAACTCGCCAATGGCACGCTTGAGTTGTTCGGCGTCGGTCGGCTTAACCTTTTCCATCGCCGCCCGAAAATGGGGCTGAAAGTCGGTCAGCGGCTCCATCGTGCGGACGAAATGATGGACCGGCTCACCATAGAGCGCCGCCAGCTTGACTATCTCCGCTGGCTTCGCCTCCCGCTCGCCTTTTTCCAAAGCGATAAAGGTGGGCCGGCTCACGCCGATATGTTCCGCCGCGTCATCCTGTTTGATGGAACGGGCTTTCCTAGCGTCGGCAAGTCGCTGCCCGACAATTCGCGGCGAAACAAGGTCGTTCGTCATCAGGCGGCTCCTGCAACCAAGGATCTGGCTGGGGTAACCCACGGGAAACGGTGGATTAAGGGCGCGTGCACTGTATTCAAAGACTACGCCATAAAGTTTACATTGTCAACTAATATACCGAATATTGCATGTAAAAGTAAAGGATGCGTCTGCCAGCTTGAGTTTGCAGATTCGAACCACGGAGGCGGCCCGACCCGACGCCACGCCACTCGCAGGGCAGCAAAAAGGCGGTAGGCGGGACGGGTGCCATGTACATGAAGTTTGCTCTGGCCCCCAATCCCGGCTATGATTGCGGTTGGTTTGCCCTTAGGGGGAAAACCGCCTTTCCTGCCTGTTGCTGTCCCGCCTTTTTGCTTTTGGGTACGCTCATGCCGCGTTCTCTTGTCACATTGTTGTTGTTTGTGGGTGCTTGCGCGCGGGTTGGGGCGGCGGAGCCTGCCGCTGATCCGACCGCCGACGTCAGCTACTTCAAACAGATCCGCCCCATCTTCCAGGCGCAGTGCCAAGGGTGTCATCAGCCGGCCAAGCAAGGAGGCGAATATGTGATGACGACATACGAGCAGTTGCTCAAAGGAGGCGAATCGACTGAGACGGCCATCGTGCCGGGGCAGCCGGACAAGAGCTACCTGTTGAGCCAACTCCTGCCCAAAGAGGGCAAGGCGTCGATGCCCAAGGACAAGCCGCCACTGAGCGAGACGCAACTCGCCCTGGTCAAAGCTTGGATCGCGCAGGGGGCCAAGGACGACACACCCATGTCGAACCGCCAGCGCTACGACATGGAGCATCCGCCGATTTATCCCGCGCCGCCGGTGATTAATTCCGTCGATTTCTCACCTGACGGCAAGCTGCTCGCCATCGCAGGCTATCACGAAGTGCTACTGCACGAGGTTCCTGAGAACGCCGCCGAGCCGACCAAGCTGGCAGCGCGCTTGGTGGGATTGGCTGAACGCATCGAAGTCGCCGTGTTCTCGCCTGACGGCACGAAATTGGCGGTGTGCGGCGGCAATCCGGGGCGCAGTGGCGAACTACAGATTTGGGATGTAGCGCAGCGCAAACTATTGCAATCGATCCCCGCCGGGTTTGACACCTGCTACGGCACGAATTGGTCGCCGGATGGGAAACTCGTGTCGGTTGGTTGTTCGGATAACACGGTCCGAGCGTTTGATGCGGCGACCGGCGAGCAGAAGTTCTTCAACCTGGCACATAACGATTGGGTGCTCGACACCGTGTTCGGCGTGAAGAACGATCACCTGGTGACGGTCAGCCGCGACATGTCGATGAAGCTGATGCACATCGAGACACAGCGGTTCATCGACAACATCACCAGTATCACGCCTGGCGCGCTCAAAGGTGGCTTGAACACGGTCGATCGTCATCCGGCCAAAGACGAAGTGCTGGCAGGTGGATCGGATGGCTCGATGAAAGTTTACAAGATGTATCGCGACAAAGCGCGTCAGATCGGCGACGACTTCAATCTCATCCGCGCCTATCCGAGCCTGCCGGGGCGCGTGATGTGTGTGGCGTTTAGCGCCGATGGGGCATTGGTCGCAGGCTGTAGCAGTCTCGATGGCCGAGGCCAGGTGATGGTCGCGCAAACCGACGACGCCAAACAAGTCGCCAAGATCGATGTGCCCGAAAGTGGCCTGTTTACCGTCACTTTTCGCCCCGACGCCAAAACCATCGCCACCGCCGGCTTCGATGGCACGGTCCGCTTGATCGACATTGCGAGCGGGCAAGTAGTAAACAAGTTTGTGCCAGTGCAAATTGAAACCAATTAGCCAACGGGTTCGTAGCTGAACGGAATGAACACGATGAAACTCAATCGACCTTTATGCGTCCTGTGTTGGATTATCTCGCTGCCGCTGATCCTGGCGTTCATGTCGGTGACGCTGCGCGGCGAAGAAGTCGCCGAGAAACTGCCTGAGGGCTTGCAGGTGACGTCGGTTACCGTGCAGCCAGCGGCGATCGAACTCAAGCAGCGTTTCGAGTATCGGCAATTGCTCATCACTGGGCGGCTCGATTCCGGCGAGCAGGTCGATCTGACGCGTCTGGCGACGTTGTCGCAGCCTGCCAAATTCGTAAAAGTGTCGGATCATCGCCGCGTGGAAGCGGTGGCCGATGGCGAGGAGACGCTCACGTTCACCTTCGGCTCGCACGCGGTGAATGTGCCGGTCAAGGTGACAGGCATGGCGACGCCGGTGCCGGTCAGCTTTGTGCGCGACGTCCAACCCGCGCTGAGCAAGATGAGCTGCAACGCCGGAACGTGCCACGGCGCCAAAGATGGCAAGGCGGGCTTTAAACTGAGTCTACGCGGGTATGACGCGATTTACGATCATCGCGCATTGACGGACGATATCGGTGGACGACGGTTCAATCGCGTAGCTCCCGATCAAAGCTTGATGTTGCTCAAAGCGACGGGCAGCATTCCGCACGTCGGTGGCGTCCGGACCGATGTCGATTCGCCCTACTACGCCCTCGTGAAACAGTGGATCGCCGCCGGTGTGAAGCTCGATCTCGACGCGCCGCGCGTGACGGCGATTGAGATACTCCCGCGCGATCCGATCGTGCCGCGCGCAGGCATGAAGCAGCAAATCACCGTCAGCGCTACCTACAGCGATGGCTCCGTCCGCGATGTGACGCGGGAAGCGTTCATCGAAAGTGGCAATATCGAGATCATCGCCGCCGATAGCGAGGGCATCGTCACGATGCTGCGGCGCGGCGAAGCGCCCGTGCTGGTGCGCTACGAAGGGGCATATGCGGCGACCACGATCATCGTGATGGGTGATCGCAGCGGCTTTGCGTGGCAACAACCGCCGACCAATAACTACATCGACGAGTACGTTTATAAGAAGCTGCAACGAGTGAAGATTCTGCCGAGCGAACTCTGCACCGATGCCGAGTTTATACGTCGGGTGTATATCGATCTCACGGGCCTGCCCCCTACGAGCGATCAAGTGCGAGCCTTCTTGGCTGATCAACGGCCGACGCGCGAGAAGCGCGACGCGCTTGTCGATCAACTCGTCGGCAGCCGCGATTTTGTCGAGCATTGGACGAACAAATGGGCCGACATGCTGCAAGTGAATCGCAAGTTCCTCGGCGAAGAAGGTTCCGTTGCGCTGCGGAATTGGATCAAAGACGCGGTCGCCACGAACAAGCCTTACGATCAAATGGCGTATGAAGTGCTGACCGCGACTGGTTCGAATTTGGAGAACCCGGCGGCTGGCTATTGGAAGACCTTGCGCG
>JBGSHH010000617.1:0-5909 GCA_041752355.1 Pirellulaceae bacterium
GGCGCCGTAGGGGCCGCGAATCGTTTCTGGCGTCTGGGGCTTGGGGTCGAAAGTTTCAAACTGACTTGGTCCGCCATCGAGCCAAAGAAAAATGCAGGAGATATCTTTATCTTGTCCGCTGGGACGTGCTGCAGCTTCCCGCTGCGCCAACAGATTCGCGAGCGTGCAGCCCGCCATACCTAAGCCACCGACGCGGAGGAACTCTCGGCGACTAACGCCCTGGCAATTGCGAACATTACCTTGACCGACGGTGAGCATGGGTTGCTACTTTCGGGAAGTGAGACCAGCGAAAGGTAATGGTAACGGAATTGGAAGAGGGATTGCAAGCGAAGAGACCATCTGGGGTAGGCTGCCAGCCTGCCTTGTAATCTTCCTTACTTGTTTGCCCTTGATCTGTCACGCAGGAGAAGTAACAAGGCAGGCGAGACGCCTACCCCACGAATTACAAACCACTCAGCACCTCCGTGCCGGCGATGGAACCCAGGGCGCGCCAAGTGGCGAGATCGATGGAGTCATTGAGAAAGTGAACCGAACCATCGGCAAAGACAACACCGACTCCTCCGCCATGGCGACTTCGCGCACTCGCAAAATCGCTACCATTGTTATCGGAATCGGTGCACGGCAGATTTTGTTGCGGCAGATGATTGCAATAACCGCCATAGATTTGATCAGGCGCCGAACTGTTGGGTGTATTGCGTGTGAAGAGCTGGCTGTATCCCGGCTGATCGAACCAAACGCCGCCGCGGAAATCGCGCTGGCCATTGGGACCGCCTGTACTGGCGCGTAAGTATTCCCCCATCACCATGGTGTTGCTCGTGCCATCGCGAAAATCGGCCCACGTGGCGCCAAAGTTCATGCCAAACGTGGCCCGCAAATTGTAAGGCGTCGGACCGAGGAGGCCGCGATAGTCGCGATCGCCAAAGAAGCCCAAATAGTTGCCGCCTGCATAAATGCCGCCGGAGACAATCGTGATTTGTCGCTTGCCGCTATCGCTAGGGCAGAGCATGGCGGCGACGACCTGCGCACAAGGTGAATTCAAGCCTTGCGAGTTGGGCGTTTGATCCCAATACGTATTCGCGCCGCCGACGGCGTTGAAGTTAATGCGATCGTAAATCGCTTGTTGTTCGAGATAGGGCAGCAAATGTGGAAAGTACGTGCCGCGCGGCCGTTGCCAAGGGGTCGTGTCGGGCGTGTTGTGGCAACCGATCGGAAACTGCCCCGTCTGCGAACCATAGTTCTGTAGCGCCAGGCCGAGTTGCTTGAGATTGTTATGGCACTGCGTTCGCCGCGCTGCTTCCCGCGCCGCCTGAACTGCAGGCAAGAGCAGCGCGACCAGAATGCCAATGATAGCGATCACGACTAAGAGTTCGACGAGCGTAAAGCCTTGCGCGGCGCGCTGGGGGGCGAAGACGTTTCGTTTGCCCAGCGAACAACGACGATGCATGACGCCCATATGCGATCCCAGCCATGGCCTGCGACAAGTTCGAGTCGGACATGATTTTACGGCAGCGGACGCTGGGAATCCAACGCAAAATTCAGCGTATTGTGGCCGGAGACAATTTCGCGCACGAGCGTGCTTTCATCGTTGTACTCGGCGGCAAAGGTTTCCACCTTTTCTTCCATGGTGCTGCCTGCGCTCATCGGATTGGGGATCTGCCGGCCGGTCTTGCGCCAAGCGCGCAGTTCGACGCGCGCCGCCCCCAATACCGGCCCATCCGCGCGGCGAATGTCATATTTGCCATCGACAATCACGCCGCCGACGCTCGGACCCGCGTGACCAGTCGCAGGCAAGAACGTAATTGAGCCTTGTTCGATCGCTTTGCCATCGAGCATAACCGAGCCGGAAACACTGGCGCGCTCTGGACCGCTAGGGCCACAACCGGCGCAGGCAATGAGGGCGAGCAAGATTGCGAAGCGCTTGCGCCCCATGTTTCGTTTCCTGTGATTAGGTGCTGGGTGTTGATGTCATTGGCAATACGCAGAAGCCGCTGTTACTTGGCGTCCAACTCCTGAATGCGAATGTTCTTCCAGCGGACTTCCAGCGGTTCGGTCTTGGCACCGACGCCATGCACTTGCAAAGCGATGAGCCCCTTGGGTGTGACGTCGTCTTTCAAATCGGCGGCCGGCACATCATTGATGAACGTCTTGATCGAGTCGCCACGACATTCGATGCGAAACTTGTTCCACTCGTTTTGCTGGAAGGCTTTGCGAGCCGCTTCATTGTTCTTCAAATCGAACAACCAGCCGCGTCGCCCTTCATCGTAGATGCCAGCGCTGTAGGCCCGCGCCGAAGGATCGATTTCGCATTGATAACCATGCACACGACCAGCGGGGAACTTCATCTTCTTCCCTTTGACATCCACCTCGGTCGCTTCATCATAACACTGGCTGCGGAATTGCACGCCGGAGTTCAACGCGGGATCGACTTTGAATTCCAGTTCCAGAATGAAATCGCCGTAGTCCTTCGTGGTGCACAGGAAACTGTTGGGCGTGTTGGGGACACTGCTGCCAACGATGCATTCGTCTTTAACTTCATACTTCGCCTTACCGCCCCGTTGGATCCAACCATCCAGTGTCTTGCCATCGAACAGGGGTTGCCATTTTTCCTCGGCGTGAGCGAACGCGGAACCGGCAAAGAGCAAACAGCCAATAATGAATAGTTTGTGTAGACGCATGAGTCGGTTTCCTAGCGTGGAGTCATAACGGGCGCAAATCGCAAACCCAGATTCTGCTTGCTTTTCGCTTGGCAATCAAGGTACACTCATCAACGTTGGCTTATGGCCAAATCCTTTCTGCGTGACGGAGCCGAACCATGCTCACCTTTTTCGATCGCTCCACAAGTCGCCGCGACTTCCTGCGCGTAGGCGGTTTGGCGCTGGGCGGGCTCACCTTGCCGCAGCTTCTGGCGACGCGCGCCGCGGCGGCGACAGCCGGTGTGCCAGTGACCGATAAAGCGGTGATTTTCCTGTTTATGCATGGGGGGCCACCGCAGACGGAAACGTTCGATCCCAAAATGTCCGCGCCTGCTGGCATCCGTAGTGTGACCGGCGAGATCGCGACTTCGCTCCCTGGCGTGACGTATGGCGGCACCTTGCCCAAGTTGGCGAAGTGGGCACATAAGTTGACGGTCGTCCGCTCGTTTCAAACCGGCGATGGCAATCACGATATCAAGCCGATTGTGAGCAAGGCGACGCAAGGGGCGAATCTCGGCACGCTCTACGCGCGCCTGGCCGGGGCGAATCGTCCCGAGGATGGCTTGCCGCGCAATATCGCCTTGTTTCCTCGCGCCGTCGATCCCGACACCATGGCGGCGGAGACACAGTTCGGCAAGTTCGATTCCAGCGGCTCGCTCGGCGCCGCTTACGCTCCTTTTGCGCCAGGTAGTGGCGGCGACGCGCAGAAGAATCTGCAACTCAATATCGGCCGTGATCGGCTGGACGATCGCCGCAATCTGCTCACGCAACTGGATAACTATCGCCGCGGTTTCGATCGGGGTGCCGGCGCGCAACTCGATCGCATGACCGAGCAAGCCTTTCAAACCATTCTTGGCGGCGCGGCGAATGCATTTGACCTCTCGCGCGAAGATCCTCGCGTCGTCGAGCGCTACGACACGAGTAAACTCGTCAATCGCATCAACCAGGTCTGGAACAATCACAAGCGTTATGCCGATCACGTCGCCACGCTCGGCAAGTTGTTGCTGCTGTCGCGCCGGCTCTGCGAAGCTGGCGCTGGCTTTGTCACGGTGACGACGAACTTCGTGTGGGATATGCATGCCGATGTAAACAACGCCACCATCGATGAAGGGATGGAGTATTGCGGCGTGCCGTTCGATCATGCCGTTTCGACCTTCATCGAAGATTGCGAAGCGCGTGGGCTCGGCGACAAGATTATGCTCGTGTGCTGTGGCGAGATGGGCCGTTCGCCAAATCTGAACGCCAAAGGGGGTCGCGATCATTGGGGCGAACTCGCGCCGCTATTGATCTATGGCGGCGGGACCAAGACCGGCCAGGTGATCGGTCAATCCGACGCCCGCGCCGCCGCGCCGCATACCGAACCGATCACTAACGCCAATCTCGTCGCGTCGATCATGCACACGCTGTTCGATGTGCCGAAGTTGCGTTTGGCGTCCGGTATCCCGGCTGATATTCAACGTGTTATCACGGGCGCCGAACCCATTGTGGGATTGTAGGTGGGGTAGGCTTCCAGCCTGCCGAATTGAGCGCCTTTGAAACTCGGCAGGTTGGCAGCCTACCCCACTTAGTTGCTCTCTAGGCTATCGCGCAAGAGCAGCCCTTCGAGTTCAATCTCCGCCATGCGCAGTTCGCGCAGGGTGTGGATGTAGTTGAGATTCGTCTGCGCATTGGTGCGTTGAATCGTCAGCACGCTGACGTAGTTCGCCTCGCCTGCCTGATAGGCTTTGCGAGTGAGATCGAGCGATTCACTCGCGACCGGCAGGATGCGCGAGCGATAGCGATCGACTTGAAAGCGGGCATTGGCATAGCGTTCATAGACCGGCGCGAGTTGCCGTTGCAGTTGCAACTCCAATTGTTCTAGACCACGTTCGGCTTCGGCAATGCGCGCCACCGCCTCCGCGACGCCGCCTTGGTTCTTGTTCCAAACTGGCAATGGCAGCGTGACCAGCAGGTTGCCATCGGGATCGCCACCGATACCGTTATCGACGACATTCATCACGCCATCGACTGTGATGTTGGGTCGTGGCTCGACGCGCGCTCGCTCCAATGCCCAGCGCGCCCGCTCGATCTCCGTCACTGCCACCGAGATGCGCGGGCTGCGAAGGAGCAAATGTTGCAGCGTCCCTTCCCATTGAAAATCGCCGCGCGGCTCTTCCAAATCGCCCGTCACTGGCACAGGTTGCATGTGCGATTGCCCCACCACAGCCGCCAAGGCCTGCCAGGCGGCATTAAAGCGATTGCGCGAATTCTGTGTGATGATCTGCGCGTTCTCGCGTTCGAGTTGCGCTTGCAACAAGTCGGCGCGCCCCACCTCCTTGGCGCGCAACAGTGCCTCGGCGGCCGTAATGCCTTCGTCGGCGATCTGTTCCAGATGCAGCGCGATATCGAGCTGACTTTTGGCGACGAGAATATCGTAGAAGGTGAGACGCACGTCGGTAATGACGCGCTGTTGTTGCACGGCCAATTCTTGCTGCGCTTTAGCGACCTCTTGCGCGGCGACTTCGCGATTGAGACGCAACTTGCCCCCGCGCACGAATTCTTGACTCGCCGCGATGCCGTGCTGCTCCGCCTGACCACCGCTGCCGAGTTGTTGCCCTTCGTAGCCGACGTTGGGATTGGGCGGCAAACCCACTTGCACCCAGTTACCCCGCGCCGCCGCGATGCGCGCTAAAGCGCGACCGAGCGAGGGATTGTTCGACAGCGCCAGCGCTTCCAAATCACTCACGGTGAGTGGACGATCGGGGACGGGCGTGCGAATGATCTCTTGCCGCGCGACGCGGGCTTCCAATTGTTGGCGGGCATATTCCGGCGGTGGCTCAGCAGCCGAAGCCGTGACGCTGACCAGTCCGCTGATCGTTGCCAAGGCGATCGCTAGCGCGCTACGCAACTTCGCACGTGAAGGTATTGCTGACCGGCAACCTGACATTCGATAACTCTCCCACACGAATACTCGCTAGCAACGACAGCAAAGCGCAAGGCTGCTATGAAAGAAATATCGGCGAGCGGATTAAGAAGCTCGCAGGCCATTCGGTGACTGGCGAAGAACTTTTCTTGTTTCCCGCCAGGCGCAGTGGCAAGGTGTTCCCAAATCGCCCAGTGTTTGTGGCGAATATGCGATCGCGCGACCATTAGCCGTCGTGCGACACTTGCGATTGGTTTGCAGTTCGTGGGGTAGGCTTCCAGCCTGCCGTCCTTTTAGAGGCACTTGAGACGGCA
>JBGSHH010000618.1:0-4819 GCA_041752355.1 Pirellulaceae bacterium
GATGAATGAGTGGCTTGAGAATCTCGGGGCAGGTGAGCTTTTGCAGATGACGACAAGGCTCGCACAGCTCGACACCACGGATCACCACGTCGCCAATTTGAAACGTCTTGTTCACCAAATGATTCAGCGGCACGCCTTGCGTGAGCAAGTTGCGGCGCGTCATCAAGTGCGTGATATCCAAGCCGTAGTCGCGCTGCGCGGCTTCGAGCGCTTCGAACTCAATCAGAGTGACATGATTGGGCAAAGCGTCGGCTGGTTTGGAAAAGGTCCCTTGTCGCGTGCCGTAGCGATCACCTTCGAGACCCACGCCGGCGATCGCTTCCACCTGCTCGACCGAGAAGAGCGGACCAGCGGCGACATCGGTGATGCCGATGGCCAGGAGATGACTAAACAGAGGAGGGAGCGACATCGTGCGGCTATTCCAAGCTAGGGACTACGCGGCACCAGCAGCAACTTGGTTTGTTGCCCTTGGCCATTGCGAGCGTATTCGATCTGTGCGTCTTGGCCGGCGTTCTTCTCGCCGAGGACAGCGTAAATGTCTTCCAAGCTTACGACGCTACGACCATCGACTTTGGTGACAATGTCGCCTGCCTTGAGGTTCGCGCTCGCGGCAGGTGAGTTGGGAAAGACTTCCAGAACCTTCGCCCCTTCGAGCGTCGATTGCACGTTGATGCCGAACATCGGTCCCAGGCCGGGATACCACGTGCCGTAGACTTCGCCATTGCGCAGGCGGCCGATATGCCCATCGAAGTCTTCCAGACGCGAGAAGAGGAAGCCGCCGAACTCGCTCCGCTTGGCGAGAATGCCGATGAGTTTTGCTTCGCGATCCAGCAGCGGACCGCCGGCGGAATAGTCGGCAATATCGAAATCGGTCCAAATCATGCCGCGAAACACGCGGCGAATGCCGACAATGTGCGCCGCTGGCGTATCTCCCTTGGCGAATTGTTTCTTGTACGCGAAGCCCACGTAAAGTTGTTGTTCGGGAACATCCTTAGGATTGTTACGGTCGACGTAGCGATACTCGCCTGGTTCAGTAATCTTGACCAGGCCGACATCGAGATCGCGATTGATGCCGCGCGTTTGCGCGTTCACCACGCGACCATCGGCCAGATGAACCTTGCACTCTTGATTGGCATTAGCGAGGATGTGACCGGCAGTCAGGATCTCGCCATCTTTTTGAATCACGACGCCGCCGCCGTAGCGGCCATCGTTGGTTTCAATCACAACGACCGCCGGCGTGGCATGGTCGAGAATCGGCTTCGCCAGATTGCGCCGGGCCATTTGATTGGCGAGTTCTGGCGGCGGCGCGTTGGGGATAATATTGAAGGTTTCGTTCGTGCGCCCAAGGTAGATGTGGTCGAACAACGCATACTCGCCATTGGGAACGGTGAGCGTCAGACCGGTCGCGTCGAAGGAACCGAAGTCGTTGTAGAGGTCTCGCGTCAGCACGATCCAATTATCCGGGAGGTTCTCGTTCCAGACGCGCGTGGCCGATTTCAACACGGGTTCCCCAGCGCCGGCATCATAGCGCGAGGCGCGATTAAAATCACCGCCCCGGTTAAGCTCCAGCCCAATCTGTCCACCACCGACTTTACGAAATGCGAAGCGAATGAAGCGGTATTCGCCCCACTCCGGTCGCTCGCGAACGGCGATGGGCTCTGCGAACTTCAAACGAAATTGCCCGTCCGGCGAGACCTTTGCAGCATGCGTGCCGTAGTAGCGCACTTCGCTGATCAGCTTGGCCTCGCCTTTTTGTTCGGCATCGATGGCAGCAAACTCACCCCGATCTTCAAACACGCGGTAGAGATGCGGCAAATGTTCGACCATCTCGATTGAGCGATAATCGACGTAGCCATCGGCTGGCGTCGCGCTTTGGCGAATCTCGATGCGAATTGGCTTGTTCTGCCCTTGATAGTTGGCCAGCGAAATGGCCAAAGGCAATTGGTTTTCATTCCCCCGACTGCGATAGGGTACGTCGTATTCCGCCACCGGCTCGCCGCTGATGCGAACTTCCAACTTGAGCGGTTGCCCATTGTTGGGATAGCGATTGGCGAACACTACCAGCCAATTGTCCTTGCTAGTGAGATCGAACTCACGTGACATCACCAGTGGCTTACCGCGCGCGGCGATGGCGTTGTGAAACCCGCCCTGGTACGTGCCCAGGTCGCTGAAGTAGCTGATCGTTTGCGTTGTGCCATCGTTGGGTTGTGAGATACTCCAACCGTCGGCCGCAGTGAGACCCTGAAAGCGTCGCTTGCCGACCTCCTGTTGGACAATGGCCGGATCGAGTTCGAGCCACGGATCGAGCCAATCGGCCGTGTCGCGTACATCGAGTGGATCGGCACCGGCGGGGCGTCCTTGATGGGCGGCGTCGATTTGCAGCACCAGTTGCTTCTGCCCTTGCGCGGGACCAGTCAACGCAATCGCGCCCAGATCGGCATCCACATCGGAACCTACCAGAAACGGACTTTCCCAGAGCGGCGCACCTTTGGCATCGTTCGCGAACACTCGGGCGCGAATGCAGCCGCCGCGCCCGGCGACTTTGTCGATGCCCACCCGTCCTCGCAATGACTTCACCCCCAGCGGCAATTCAAAAATCAACTCCGAATTCGCCTGCACGCCAAAGCCCCATCCGTAGTCCTGATTAGCCGAACGCAAGCCGCCTCCTTGCACGTTGCGATTCACTTGCGGAGGGCGACCGGTGTTGCTCAGCGGCGAGCGCGCGACGATGCTACTCGGCGCGATGTGACTCAGCGGCACTTCGTGCGGCAACCACAATCGCCTGGCCCAAATGTTGGCGGTGTATAAATGAATGACATCCAGACTCCAAGCTGGTTGCAACCCATGCACCCAACGCTGAAACTCCGACGCACTTCCCACGTGATGAAAGCGGCGATGATCGGTGCTACTGGTCAGCAGCAGGCCATCGCTGGTCTCGACTTGAAACAAACGCGCGTTGTCGTGCGGCAAGGCGAGCGCGGCCAGTTCGTCGAAATAGGCCTGCCAGGGATTCACGGCGGCCAGATGAATTTCTGCCAACTCGTTGAAGCTCACGCGGCGATTACCGTCATTGAGCAAGATGTTGACGTAGCCGCTCCCAAAGCGCGCGGCGCGAAACTGCAATGCGCGGCCATCTTTGAAGAACAAGGTATTGGGCTGAAAGTCCTCTCGCTCGCGTTTCTGCCACACCACCCGCTTCACCATGCTCGCGATGATGCGGATCAGTGGCTCCCGCACCGCCGGATTGGGGCGCAGATCCACTTCGGGACGAACCACGAAGTGCGCAGGGAGTGTTTCAGCTGAAGATTCGGTGCCAAAGTCGAAATCGATAACCGTGCTGGGAAAGCGGTCACCGGTGTGCATCTCGACATACGCTTTGGGCAAGTCGCCGGGTAACTGCGAGCGATCGCGCTGCCAGCGAATGAAATTGTCCCCTTCCAGCAGCCCGCGACCGTCGATCCGCGGCTGCGAGCCGTTGTTGTGCCAGTCGACGAGCGCATTCCCTTCCACGCGCTGCCCATTAGCGAAGAGCGCCGTGAAGCGAGGCGGCCTTTCGGCTTTGGCTGACGAATCCCCCAGGATCGCACCTGCCACGCCAATCAGAAACAGAAACAGAGCAGTGTTGCGGACGATCATAGGCGGGGTGCTGGGTAGGCGCGCGAGGCGAGGTTGGATTCGAGAATATTCTAGTCGATGAGGGAAGTCGTTGCCCACCGTTATCTATGTCCTTCCGGCAGCCGACGTTACGTCTTGCCGCTTGCGAGCCGGGCGAAATGCCGGATAATGCCCGATTACGCATTACAAACTAGACCCTTCGTTTTGCAAGGATTTCCTCGGCATGTCCATTCTGGTCGTTGGCACGGTGGCGATTGACAGCATCGAAACTCCCACGCAATCGCGCGATCGTGTCCTGGGGGGCTCCGCCACGCACTTCTCCTACGCCGCCAGTTTCTTCGCCCCGGTCCGTCTCGTCGGCGTGGTGGGGGAAGATTTCCCGCAGGAGCACATTGCCTTGCTCCGCGAACGCGATATCGATCTGGCTGGCCTGCAAACCATCCCCGGCGGCAAGACCTTCTACTGGAAGGGCAAGTACATGCCGAACATGAACGACCGCGAAACGCTAGAGGTCCATCTCAACGTCTTCGGCACGTTTGATCCTGTCGTGCCGGAATCGTTTCGCCGCACGCCGCTGGTTTTTTTGGCCAATGGCGCGCCGCAAGTACAGATGAAAGTGCTCGACCAGGTGGTCGGTCCGAAACTGGTCGTCGCTGACACGATGGACCTTTGGATTCGCGAAACGCACGACGAACTGCTGCAATTGCTCAAGCGGATCGATGGCGTCGTGCTCAACGATAGCGAAGCCAAGCTACTCACCCAGGAAGAAAACCTGGTGAAAGCAGGCCAGAAGGTGCTCGCGCTGGGGCCAAAATTCGTCATCATCAAAAAGGGCGAGCATGGGGCGATGTTCTTCTCGGAGCGAGAAACCTATGTCATGCCTGCGTATCCGACCGAAACCGTCGTCGATCCCACCGGTGCCGGCGACTCCTTCGCGGGCGGCATCATGGGCTATCTCGCTGAACAAGACGATTTGGAACCTGCCACGTTGAAGAAAGCTTTGGCGTATGGCGTGTTGGTCGCCAGCTTCACCGTGGAGGATTTCTCGCTGGAGCGTTTGCGGCAAATCTCGCGCAGTGATATCGACCTGCGGCTGGAACAGTATCAAAAGATGCTGTCGTTCTAGAACTTCATTACGCTAACGCGCGGCACGAGTCATGCAATCCATTCGTACGTTTATCGCGTTTGAAATCGGCAACGATGT
>JBGSHH010000619.1:0-3344 GCA_041752355.1 Pirellulaceae bacterium
TGCGCAGCTCGCAAACGGGAACGCGGACGGGGCGATTGTGTCACTTCGCAAAGCCATATCGCTCCGACCGGAGTATCCGACGAGCTGGCAGATTTTGATTGCCACACTCGCTGCCTCTGAGCGGTGGGATGAGGCCCTTGCGACAGAGCGCGATGCGTTAGCTGCAATCCCCACAATGAAGATGCCGGCAGGAACGGTCGCCGTGCTACACCTCTGCCGGGCTCGGTCGGCGGTCTTAAGAAGAGCGTGGCAGATCGCGGCGGAGTCCTATGGGAAGGCCATCGATGGAGACTACGCGACCAACAGTCACGCATGGTTTGAGTTTGCTGCGGTTCAAGCGTTAGCGGGCGACAATTCAGGGTACCGCAAAGTATGCGCTTCGATGCTTGAGCGCTGCGAGCGTGCTGGAATACGAAGATTCCTCGTCGCGCGAGCCTGCACACTCTCGATTGTGTCAGACCAACAACTAACACGCGCGGCAGAACTGGGGAAGCCAGAATTAGACCTGCATGCCGATAGCTACTGGTCGCTTACCGAGCAAGGAGCGTTGCTTTGTCGCCAGGGAAAACACTCTGAGGCGCTCCTCGTCCTGGAGCGGAGCCTGAAAGCCAACTCACGACCCGAGGACTGTATCATCACATGGATATGGCTATCACAGGCGCACGCGGGCCTTGGAGAGAATGAGACCGCCCGTAGGTGGCTTAGCAAGGCGACTACTTACGTTGACAAGAGTTCTGCAAAGCCCGAACTACTGCATATACACGATTGGCTCGAAGCACAGATTCTTCGCCGCGAAGTTCAAGCAATACTCGATCGATGACGACGGTCGTCTTTGCCATCCAGTGGTCCGCGAGCGAATTGAGCACGGACGAAAATGTCGTAGCTCAAACTATGCAGACGTGAGTGCGCCGCGCCCTTCTGCGCGTTCCGTGCCAAATTGAATCCGCGCTCGGCCAACACCATTCGGTGTGGAACTGAGCGGCGGACACCCGAGCAGGCGCTCAGCGCCATTGGCTGGGAAACTTATTTCGCCTCGTAGGCGGAGCGAGAAGCGCTTCGAGAACTCCCCGCGGCCCCAAAAGATGAGCGGCTTAGAGCGCTTGGAGCGATGCTCAGCGCTGCCGAAGGCGCCATCGTACTGCTGTGCGATGGCGTATGGTGCAAAATTAGAAACGGCGTTTAGTTCCTTGGCAATTGGATCTTGGACACGTTCGTCTTTGCCGAGCCAACTCAGGTTCGCGACGACTTTCGTAAGGGAATGGTCCGACGAAGCACAGCGGTTTACGCTGAGCGTGCAGCAACGAACGCAGATTGCTGCTGGGTCGCTCCGCAATGTTGAAACGTCAGGCAGTCTTGCGATAATAGAACTAGAGCATCCCGCCGAGACGCTCTCGGCAAACGATCTCACCCTCGGCCTTGCCAATATAATCGACGGGATCGAGAAGTTTGTTGTCGAGCCCTTGGTGATTTCGTTCGGCGTGACAATCCATGAACTGCTTTAGTTCTTCTGTTCGGCAAGTTGGAGCGCCTCCGAGAACTCCTCCCAGGAAGACCAGATACCCAAATGCCAGGTTGTGCGAGGATTGTCTTGCTGGAGGATTCCAGCAAAGGTGCGGATGGCTGCGGCATGCTTTGCGTGGGCAGCAGTGAATAGACCGACGTTGGCGGCGTAAAGATTGCCGTCACCCTGTTTAACCAATCTCGCCCAACCTCGGAGCACGCGAGTTTCATCAAAGCCGATTTGTTGGTAACTCTCCCAATTGCGCACATACCTACGTTGCGCATACGCGAGTCGTGCATATAACACATCGCCTTCGTTTCCGCCGACATGATTGGCGGTCGCCGTGGTGTATTCGACGACATCAGTTGGACCGCCGCCCCAGCGCGGCATCAAACGTGTTAGGGCCGATGCCTGCGCGTCGAAAGCCTCAGGCGCGGTCTGCTTTAGCTTTTCGAGCAGTGGCGCACACTTCTGTTCGCTCCAACTCTTTGCGGCGGCTATTTGGAAGAGCATCATCAAGACCGACGGCGGAGGTGACTCTGTTTCCGCCAGTGGAAGCAGGATCGCCTCGGCTTCATCCAGGGCCTCATGAAATCCCTTCCAGGCTTCTGGTTTCACACGTCCGGCGACGTCACCTCCACGAATCTCCCAACCATCGAGCACTAACTGTCGGCCGAGAATGATCTTTGGCGTAACCGCATGAGGTCGTTCTTTGATCCAAGTTTTAAGTTGCTCGACGTGCTTTGGGCGCGAGAAAGGAATTCCCAAATCGTCGCCCAACATTTGAGCCAAGGCATCAAACGGAGAACTGCTAGGCCACCAGGGAAGAGGTTGAACTTCATGTGCGAAGACATCGAATATCAACTCGAGCGACTCGTATTGTTTTTGATCGAGCAAAGATTGCAGGGTCTTCCCTACAATGATCTTTTGATCGCGCGGCGGCTTCGGAAGTTGAAAGATCGCTGCTTCGCCGGTGTTGGAGCCCAAGGCGAGCGTTCGCCCATCATGACCAAAGCCCCACGAACTAATCCGCTCTGCCGGAAAGCTAAAGCGGCAGATTCCAGTTGGTGCGACGAGATCTTTGATTTCCAGAAATCCGCGGTTATCTGCCAGGTATGCATATCGACCGGTCTGCGAGACATGAATTGGTCGGTCAGGCCGGACTGATGTTTTCGTTGACGTGTAACTTGTCTTGTTCTCGGCGATTTCACGGAAGTCGATCGCCTGAAAGTAGCCGCGTGCCGTTAGTACCAAGCCAAATCGATCAGACGCGCCAATCTGCATCACCGCGTCGTCGCGTACATCGATATACAAGTTTCGAGGATTCTCTCCCTGGTCGATCATCAGCGTGACTTCATTATCGCCACGTTTGGCGGCCAGGATCAATTCAGGATTACCTGCGGCTGCGAGTAGATCCCAGGGCCGATCCATGTGTGGACTCATCGTTGTGAGATTGCGACCTTCGCTCAAAGGAATACGTCGACAATTCCCTTTGCTATCCAAGACGCTGAGGTAACGATCATCGGCCGAAACCCAGATTCCGGTGTAATCGTCGTCGATGGACTTGGCGTAGCTCAGTTCCTTCTTGGCAAGTACGTCATAGACCATGATCCGTCCGCCGGCTTCGGCCCAAGCCAAGCCCTGTCCTGTTTTCGTCATCGCCATAGCCAGAATACGGTCTTTCGCGGGCTTTTTCAGTTTCACTATTTTCTCGCCAGTGCCGGTTGACCAAACAATGACATCGCCATTTTCGTAATAGGCGGCCAGCAGGCTTTGATTGAGTGGAAAGGCCAATAATCGAACCGAAGTCTTCTCTTCGTGCTGGAGTTTTCGGATACGGACA
>JBGSHH010000620.1:0-6294 GCA_041752355.1 Pirellulaceae bacterium
CCGACATAGCGAAATCTCTGATTGCGAACCGAGAATTGGCCGTCCTTGAACTGGTCGGGATTGGCGCCGGTTGGCCATCGGCAAATGTGATTGAACACAAATCGATCCTGCCAATCCTCCATCTGGCCTTCCAATAACGGCAGCAGACTGCGCCCTTCGACCTGATTGGACGGCAGTTTGGCACCAGCTAACGCCGCAAAGGTCGGCAAAATATCGATATGCGCGGCGAGCCGGTCGATCTCTTGCCCTGGCTTGATCTTGCCAGGCCAACAGGCAAAGAAGGGGACCCGCGCGCCACCTTCATCTGTGGAATTCTTCAGCCCCTTTTGATCCGCATTGTAAAACGCATAGCCCGGCGCGAGATCACGTCCCGGGGTGCCAGAGCCTCCTCCCGTCATGCCATTGTCTGACATAAAAATGAGCAGCGTGTTCTCTTTGAGGTTCCATTCGTCAAGTTTTGCAAGTAACCGTCCCATGTTTTCGTCGATGTTCTCGATCATGCCATAAAAACCAGCTTGCTCTTTACCGAATCCCAGATCGGTGAAGCGTTTGGCGTTCTTCGCGGGTGCTATGAACGGCCCGTGAGGTGCATTGGTCGCAATATAGGCGAAGAACGGCTCTTTCTTGGTGCTCTGCTCTTTGATCCAACCCAAGGCGGCGGTGAAGAATACGTCGGTGCAGAAGCCTTCCGTTTGCACAAACCGGCCGTTGTGCCGAATGATCGGATCGTGGTAGTGGTTATTAGGCGCATCGGCGCACGAGCAAGCATACGCTTGACCGATACCTCCACCGCCATGAATGAAGACCTCAGCGAAACCGCGTCGGTCAGGCTGATATTCCTGCTCATCCCCCAAGTGCCACTTGCCAAAAATGCCGGAGGTATAACCGGCCGTTGCGAGCATCTGAGGCAGAATCGTAGCCTTCAACGTCATCCGTTCCCGCTCGAGAATGGTATGCGTGATGCTGTTTTTCTCTGGATGTCGCCCCGTCATGATCGCCGAGCGCGTCGGAGCGCAGGTCGGAGCCACCATAAACCGCGTGAATCGCGTGCTGTTATCGTACAGTGTGTCGAGACTCGGCGTCTTCAGCCACGGATGCCCATGCCGACCGACGGGACCGTAGCCTTGGTCGTCGGTGATGACCAAAATGATGTTGGGCTTACTATTGGCCAACTCCGCGCGAGTTGGCGAAACCAAAGCACTGCACACCACAAGCAGCGACAGAAAAGGCAGAGCGGTTTTCATGTTGCGTATACCTTGCTTATTGAATGTGCAGCGCGTAGTCGCAATTTAGTTCTTATAGATCTTATGCTGTGGCCGACCGGACAGAATCTGCTCTTTGCCCCATGTGGTCACATCCTTAAAGGCCTGGCTCTGAATAAACTCCATGAACGCCTTCTCTTCGGACCATTCGCTCGTGATGAGATAGGAGGCGTCATCGCTGACATCCTTCCACAACGTCGAACTGGTATGCCCCGCCGCCGAGCGCAGCGCACCCATCACCGCGGCGAACTTATCCTCAAAGTCCTGTTGCTTGCCTGGAATCACGTGATAATTCATGCCGACAGTAATCATAGCGATCATTTTCCCTATAGAGAGTTGCGGTAGGTTCAAACTGCAATTGTCGCGCAATCAAGCCGCAACGTCTAGCCGTGAGGGCGATCCAGGCGATATTCATTGAGCGAGGATTCGGCTAAAAATAAGGGCCATACACTGAGATTTTCCTGCTGAAAGGATGCCCAGACATGAGCGCAAACCAAAATCCATCCTCGACCAAGCCCGACGCAAACGCCGATTTCCAACTCGCCCGCGAGATTAGCCCGCGGCGTAGCACGACTGGCGCCGTCACCATTGAGGGCCTCGTCGCGGAACAGCTAAAGCACTTTGGCGTCGATCCGGCCGAGCCGTTCGGCGAACGTCTGGCGTCGCTGGCGCTGCATCTCTACCGCGCTCAGGCGGATACACGTCGGCTTTGGGACGAGACCGTGGCGGAACTCGCAAAACTGAGCCGGCGTGAACGTATCGAACGTTTCGCCGCCATGAAGTTTCTGTCGTTTCAACTAGCGAAGATTCTCGACACGCTACAGAATCCCTCGCGACGCACCTATCAATCGCTCGTTCGCGAGTCGTCCGATCGCATCGCCAAAGGGCCCTATCCGATTTTCGACAACGTTACCGCCATCTTCGCCAGTCGCCCAGTTATCACCCGCACCGCGACGTATATCTATGCCTGCGCCGAATGGGTGGAAGACGCCTTCCAAGGCAAAGATTTGCTGCTGGAAATCTATTCGCGGTTGCTCAATCCCACCAGTATCACGCTAGCGAATCAAATCGTTGATATCGAAGCGGGTCCGCTCGCGCCGGAATATTTAGCTTGGAACTTTAATTCCGGCATGGCGGCGGTGGATGCGATTCTGTCGCATCTGGTGGGCTATCAAGACGTGATCCTATCGAGCCGCAACATTTATGGCGGCACCTACCAACTCATGCACGATTGGTTTGGTAAGAAGTCGAATCTCGATGTGGCGTTGCATTTCTTCGATGGCTGCGGCGCGGCTGACTTTCGCGTCGCGTTGGCGGGCGTCATCGAGGCGGAGAAACATCGCTTAGCGGCGGGACGCAAGATTTACGTCTTTCTGGAATCACCTTGCAATCCCCATGGCTATGTGCTCGATGTGGCGGAGATTTGCCGCGAGGCGCATGAACATGACATTCAAGTTATCTGCGATTCCACCGTCGGCACGCCGTTCTTGCATCGCCCGTTGCGACGCGACAATCCGAGTGAGCGCCCCGATTTCATCGTCCATTCCTATACCAAAGACATCGCGGGCCATGGCGGCACCACTGCGGGCGTCGTCATCGGTCGGGGCGAGCGAATGTTCATGAGCAAGCACTCCATGGTCGAGGCTCCCGACGCTGCTGGCAAGCTGCGCAAATATCCCTGGGACGAAACACTGTTTTGGAACGTGTACTACATCAAAGGCGCGTTTCTCGACGCTGACAAAGCCTTTGAAGTCCTGACAGGTATGCACACGCTGGAAATGCGCATGCTCCGCAAAGCGATTAACACGCTGACGCTGGCCGAATGTTTGGCACTGCATCCCGAGATCAATGTCAATTGCAGTGCCGTTCCCGGCCATCCGAACGCGGCGCTCCGTGAGAAGTGTTTGTATCTCGGCTTGCCAGCACCGCTATTCACCTTCGATTTTGAAGGAACGCCGGTCGATCGCACGACATTTCAGCGCTTCTTCGATTGCCTTGAACCGGCGTTTGGCCATCAAGTTTCGCTTGGCCAACCGAACACGGTCGTGCTCTGTCCCGCCATCACCAGCCATAGCGAGCTTTCGCCTGAAGCCTTGGCCGCCGCGGACATTCGCCTGACGACAACGCGCGTGGCGGTTGGTTACGAAGATCCTCGCAGCTTGCTGGCGCATCTACAAAGTGCGGCGGAACTGACCATTGACCAGCAAGTCCCCGGCTTCAGTCGTAGATTCCTGGCACCGGATAAAGTCGATGCGATCTTCCGACGGCATTATCTGGACGTGCATCGGCGGTATGTGGAGGCACTGCCCTCGATGGAAGAGTTTTTGCAGTAGCTCTTCATCAAAACTGTGGGAGGCGAATCCCTTCGCCGAACGATAAGGGTACCCGCGACATTCGGCGCAGGGATGCGCCTCCACAGTTAGAACTCCGCTCATTTCAACCAGGTCGTACCTCCACACAACAAGTATCGCCCGTCGATTCATTCACGCGAATATCGACATCCAAGAAGCGTCGGAGGATCTCGATATGCGTGGTCGAGTGACGCGTGAGCGGTAGCGTGCGAAAGCTGCCGCCGCGCTGGCGGCGCTCGTCACTCGTTTGCCAGGCGCTGATGCCCAGTGGCAACATCAGTTGATCGGCCAGATAGGGGCCGACTGGCGCATCGGTTTGCAGATACGCGCGAGCTTGCTTAAGCGCTTCATCCGCGACTCGTTCCGCCTTCACGCCGGTACGGCCAAAGCCGGTGAAAACTTCGATAACATGCTCGCTGCCGATTTCGACAAACACGACATTGCCGGGTCCATTGGCTTCTACCACCCGCGCCGTGCCGCAGTTCTCATCCCACGAAAGCTTGCGCAGCAATGTATGCACCTCGCGCTCGGCGATATGCGCAGGCAAGTTTGCCACCAGCGCCCGCGCACAGCGCGATGTGATCGCACCGCGCTCCAGCAGGTCGAAGCCTTTGAGCATGCGCTGCGGCTGGATCGTCACACGGAAGCGACCACCACCCGCCGGATAGAAGCCATGCCGCTCGATAGTCGCCGTTACGCGCGGTCCAAGCTTGTTCACCAGCGGCAGGAAGCTGCGCTCTAAAAAGTCAAACGGCGGTGCCCACTGGTTATGCGTCCCACCTTCGAGAATCAACTCCGAAGACGCATCGGCAATCAATAGCGCTGGCAGAACCGTTTGCAGTACGAGCGTAGCGCTCCCCGCCGTGCCGATGGTGAAGCGATATTGGCCGGCGCGAACTGGCTGCGGCTCGAAGTGCAGCGCTCGCGAACCGATCTCCGCGCCGGTCGCGTGACCTCCACAGATCTCCACAGCTGCTTTGAGCGCCGTCAGATGTTGCCGCATTAGTCCCGGCTTCTCACGCCCCGCGCGAATGTTCTCAATCGTCACCGCTCGCCCCGTCACCAGCGCGAGCGCCAGCGAAGAGCGGACAATCTGCCCACCCCCTTCGCCTTGAGAACCATCGATGTGGATGGATGCAACCACATTATTCCTTTTGCGGTGAATTGGCGTTGAGTTGAAGCGCGCGTGTTAGTTGTTCGTGAGCTTGATGCAGAAAGTGATGAGGCCCATCCGATGGCGATCCGCTCTGTTTCCAAAGTTCTATTGACAGGAACTGCGCCTTTTCTGCGAATAGGCGAGCCTGCTTGTCGGCTTCCTTTTCAATAGCTCCGATTCCAGGGTGGGCTTGAAGGGCGGACGAAATCACTTCTGCGGCAATTCCATGGTGCGAACAGTAAGCTCCAAACCACCTCGCGATCACACGGCCCGCGTTTCCCATCTGTAGGCTAAGTTTCCACATTTGAATCAGAAACAACCACATGAGCCGATTTCTATCTCCATGCAATTCGCTTAAGCAGTCGCTAAATTGCCGTTGCCTTGAGTCATCTGGCTGATGTGCGTACTGTGTATAGAGATGAATATCGATAAGGCGTTTGGTTGTAAACGTACACTTTCCAGCGGGAATGAACGGACGACAATCGATGGGTGCGTTTAGAATTGCATCCACTTTCTTCGCAACTGCAACAACCCATTTACGCCACGGACCATCGTCAATAGCTCGAGCAAAAACCTCCACCGACTTGGAGAAATTCGCCGGTTCATTGGTCATGTAAAGCCGCCGAAATATCGTCACAAACGAGCGAAGCTCCTCGTCGCTTGTGGCGGTCTCCAACTTCGATGTCCCTCTGGGCAGCTTTCCTCCCGTACTAATCGTGCCTGGACCATCTTTGATAAATGACGACGCAAGCAATTCGCGAAGATCACGGCAAAAATAACCGAGAATCTTTAGGTCGTCCGACGACAGTTTCGCGCTATCTACCGACAGCGGTGCCGGACTCGCGAGCAATAGTTCAATGTCGTGTGGTTCTCCTCCCGACGGAACGGGCCGAACGTTTTCGCTCCAGGTCAGGATTTGGCCCATCTCTCGATCAGTCAGTTCCGCTCCCGTCTCATCCTCGAAATAGCTTGCCAAGCAAAAGACCGAACCGCATTGGTGATTGTTAGCAAAACCAACATCCGAAACCTCAGTGAACAGCTGGCGAAACTTGATAATCTCGCGTTCGGTCCTGCTGCTGTGAGTTTCAATTAGGATTTCGACGGCGGCGCGCAACACGTGATCGAGTTCCGCCGTATCAAGAAACAGCATCCGATCATTAAATTGTCGGTCACTTCGATTCAAGTAACGGATCTGCCAGTACACTACCATTTGACATTCTCCAAGTGGTCGTACGATCGTCAATCATCCGCCGCATCGCCATCCTTGATGACAAACCGCGCTTTCAAACGCGCGACCTCACTCGCCAGGCCGGCGGATTTTACGCTGCGGAGAACTTCGTTGAAATCTTTGTACGCAGCGGGAGCTTCGTCCTTGGGATACTTACGGCAATTGGTGAGGATATCTTGCTCATCGAACGATTGATCGATCGCCGCCTGATCGAGTTCGCGAATGGCGCGCTTACGACCGAGCATGCGACCCGCGCCATGGTTCACGCTAAAGCAACTGATCGCCGCACCTGCGTCG
>JBGSHH010000621.1:0-1985 GCA_041752355.1 Pirellulaceae bacterium
GGTGCGGCAACGCGTGAAACACGCCCAAGCCAAAGGCAAGCTCGCGGCGCTCAAAGAAGCGACCCGTGGATCGGTCGCCGGCAGTCGCGCGGCAGGCAAGTTCGAAGAATCGCACTGGCTTTGCCCCGTGCAGGACGCGCGGCGGCAAGGATCGCAACGCGAAGGGATGCTCGAAAGCTTCTCGCTCGGCAGTTACTTGCTGTTGGTCGACTACACTGGCCGCCTCGTTCGCCAAGGCAAGGCCCGCATCTCGAGCGAAGTCGCCGGCATCTTGGATCGTCTCGGCACGAGCGCCGAGTTTTGGGGCGATCGTTTGCAAAAGATGCTGGCGAAGACGCGTTTGTTCGGTAATTATTTCGCCACCGCTCGCAAACGCCTCCGCGTAGTCGCCCAGCAACGCGGCCTGCATCACCTCGACAACGCCGTCCCACTGCCGAGCGCAGGCGGTTAGCACGCCGCCATGCTCCTCAATCTGTTGTCTCTCCCTCCTTATCGCGCTCAGTCTCCGCTCGCGTTTCATTTCTCTCGCCCTTAGCTGGCATTTCTAGGTGCCTCTCACGCACCACAGCACGCATCAGCCCCGCCGCGGCATCGTCTCGCGACTCAAGACTCAATATCCCTGCAGGTCCTGCGCGACAAGGTCGTCGCTGCAGGGATTATATATTATGCGTGCTTTCTTATTATTGTGCATGTCCTTTACGTCTTTCTTTACGTCTTTCTCTAAGGGAAGGGCAACATAACCCCTATGTGGCCTCTCCTGCCAATAGTGCGAAAGTCCAGCGCGGTTCCGGCAACGCTGGATAGGGTGTTGGCCGGCTCTCACGCGAGTTAATGAGCCGGTTGCTAGAGGGTGGCCTGAAAAACGGAATTCGAAATTCGGCGTGCATGTCCTTAAGGGTCCCAGAAACACACAACCGCTGGGCTAACACGGCGTGAACTTTGTCAGAGCTAGGGAACGTTCATTCCAGGGGGTACATCATTGGGCGTAGCGTTTGCGATCGCTTCAAGCATCAGGGGCTTATGTTTTTGATATCGATTCCCGCTGGGACAAATACTGGCATACTCGCTCCAAACCCAATGAATTGTTTCGATGTCGACTTTTCCGGAAAACTTAGTCTCCATACGTCGTTCAAATGCTGCGATTGCCTCTCCATCGACCTCGAACATCAGTTGGCTATTGCCATGCAGGTTGTGCGTCCAACCAACCGCGCAGGCCCACTGCCCGCGCGTCATGTTAGAAGGTCGTCGGCTTTCCAAAGCGTCTATACGGCGTCCGATTGAATCTGATTGTAGACGAGGTATGAGGGTTACTTTGTAAAACCAAACAAAGGTAGCAATTAGAACCCCTAAAACTAGCAAGGAAACGATCAAACGCCGCATAGTATTTCGCGGCGATCTCGCGACGGATTGGGAACCATCTGACGATTGCGGCGTAGCCATATTGAACACTGAAGTGTGTGACGCGGCGCGAGCGATTACCGAATCGTCTTCAAGCTGCGTGGGTGGACGGCGGGTTGTTTGGCCGCGGTATCCGGTGAGGCGTTATCGCTCTAAGTCGGACTTAAGCTGTGCAAGCCACTTCCTAATAATTGTGCGTATTTGCAAGGCAGGCGGGACGCCTACCCCACGATGCGTTGCAGCACGATGGCGATCGCGGCGCCCAGGAGCATCGAAAGGGGAACGGCGATGGCGAGGGTCATGACGACGATCGAACTGGGGGAGTAATCGTTTTCGCTATCGATCGCGCGAATGCTGACGGTGGAGTCTTTCTTCTTGCGCTTCTTGGGAGGCTTCACCCGTTGCGTCTCTTGCGAACCGACGCCCATTGTTCCTTGCGAGATTTGACTAGGGCTATCCATCTGGCTGCTATCGGATTCCTCATACTCGTCGGCGATGGTATCGTTCTCACCAGCCGTCGGTAGCGGCGCGGACATCCAAGGCGAGCGCGTCATCTGCGCTTGCACCATTCGCGCGTCGTGCGCCCA
>JBGSHH010000622.1:0-9907 GCA_041752355.1 Pirellulaceae bacterium
GCCGGATGAAGTCGGCATTTTCCGCGTTCTCGCCAAGCATGGCGCGGATGGCATCTTGGTGAGGAATCTGGCAGGCATGTTGTACTATCGAGAGCACGGCATACCGACGGTGGCGGATTTCTCGCTGAATTGCACGAATGAGCTGACGGCGCAGATGCTGATGGAGCAGGGTGTGCAGAGGATCACCGCATCGTATGATCAGAATCGAGATCAACTCGACGATCTGGTGAGCGCGGTACCGCCGACGTGGTTGGAAGTGGTGGTTCACCAGCACATGCCGATGTTCCATATGGAGCATTGCGTGTTCTGCGCGGTCCTTTCGTCCGGCACGAATAAGACCAACTGCGGCCGGCCTTGCGATGTGCATCAAGTGGTGTTGAAAGATCGCTTGGGTGTGGCGCATCCTCTCAAAGCGGATGTCGGCTGTCGCAACACGCTCTTCAACGCCGTGCCGCAAAGCGCCGCCGAAGTGATGCCTTCGCTGGCGGAGCAGGGGATAGGCCATTTTCGCCTGGAATTGCTCGATGATCCCACCGCGGCAGAACTAGATGAATTGCTCGGTTTGTATCGCGATTTGCTTGCGGGTCGCGTGCGTGGTAAAGATGTGTGGACGCGGTTGAAAGCGGCCAATCGCGTTGGTGTCACGCGCGGCACATTGGAAGAGCGTCGCAATCCGCTGGCCATTTTGTAGATCCATCCTACGAAAACCACCTACCTTCATTCGCACTAACCACGATGCTTCGACACTTTTTACTCGCCGCCTTGCTACTGGCGACTGCTAGTTCACTGTTGTTGGCCGAAGAGCCCACCGGCCCGCGTACCATCATGTTCGATGGCCGGTCATTGCAAGGTTGGCAAGTCACCGGCTGCCAAGCGGGCGTCGAGGATGGCAAGCTGGTGATTCAGGAAGGTGACGGTTTAGTACGCACCGATCATCGTTATCGCGATTTCGTGTTGGAGCTTTCTTACAAGCCGCGGCGCGTTGAGAAGTACGACGCCGGCGTTTACATCCGCTCTGAATTGCCTGTCGAGGGAAAACCGTGGCCCGACAAGCATCAAATCAATCTCAAGCAGGGCGATGAATTGAATCTGATTGGCTTTCAGCAAGGTCGCAGCAGTGGTCTTGTGAAGCCCGGTGAATGGAACCGCTTCAAGCTGACAGTCATTGGCGAGAATGCCGAAATGATCATCAACGATCGTCCGGCCTGGAAGGTGAGCGGCATCAAGGAGCGCGAAGGCTATATCGGCATACAGGTCGAAGTTCCCGGCGGCGGGCAATTCGAATTCAAAGACATCGCCATAACGGAGCTCGATTACGCGCCGCTCTTCAACGGACGCGACTTGGCTGGCTGGGAGGGGGCGGGAAAGGATGCCGCGATGTGCTGGCGTGTGGCCAATGGCTTGCTGGAATGCACAGGCGAGCAAGGGCCATGGCTGCGCAGCGACAAGGAATACGACGATTACAACTTGCGTTTGGCTTACAAGCTCAAAGCTGGTGGTAATTCGGGGGTGTTCATTCGGGTTCCCAAAGACGGCAATCATCATGGCGATCAATCCGGCATCGAAGTGCAAGTACTCGACGATAGCGCGGAGCGTTATGCGCAGCTCAAGCCCTATCAATACACCGGCAGTTTGTACGCGATCGTCGCCGCCGATCCGCGCGTCGCGCGGCCGGCAGGCGAATGGAACACATTGGAGATCGATTGTCGCGGCACGAGTTATCGCGTAGTGCATAACGGTATGCGCGTGATCGAAACGAATGCCGACGAACATCCGGAACTTGCCCAACGATTGACAAATGGCTTTCTTGGGTTACAGAATCACAGCGAGCAAGTTTGGTTTCGCGATTTGCGGATCGGTCCAAGTACACAATCCGACGCCAAACAATCGAAGGAAGGCGAATCATGACCGCCACAAATATCGCATTTAAGGAATGGGGTGTGATTTGTGCAGCGCTGGCGGCGGGTCGGCAAACCTTAATCTTGCGTAAAGGCGGCATTCACGAAGGACGAGATGGCTTTCGCGTTGCCCATCGCGAGTTCTGGCTTTTGCCGACGCAGTTTCATGCCGCGCCGCAAGCGTTGGTGCCCGACGCTTCCCAGTACTTTCCCGCCGCCCCGGTGCCTGCTGGCGAGTTCACGATTGGTCAATTGGCGGTGGTCGTGGAAGTGATCGAACTGACAGCAGTGGAGCAAGCCTTAGCGCTGGCCGGCTTGCATTTGTGGTCCGAGGAGACCGTCAGAGCGCGCTTCGCCTATAGGCGGGCCGGCTTGTTTTTGCTCATCACACGAATCTATCAAACGCAGCGTTCGCTACGCGTGCTGGAAACGCCGCACATGGCAGGCTGCCGAAGTTGGGTCGAGCTACCGGAGGCGATCGATTCGCTGGAGGTGAAGCCTGTCCTGGAAGACAGCGTGTTTCGTCAGGCAGTGAACGCGATCCACGCGCGGTTGCCTGATTAGTTGGTGGCTTCGGTGGTGGCCACGTCTTGATCGCGGAAGCGATAGCCGACACCACGAACCGTTTCGATCACATCGGCCGCCTCGCCGAGCTTCGCGCGCAGCGCTCGAATGTGGACATCGATCGTTCGTTCCATCACCATCGTGTCCTCGCCGAGCGCCGCATCGATCAATTCGCTGCGTTGAAAGACTCTTCCTGGCTGGCGAATGAGCGTATCGAGCAAGCGAAACTCGCTCCGCGTGAGTTGCAGCGGCTGACCATGGGACGTGGCGCGATAGCGACGACGATCGACACTAATACCTTGCAGCGTGGTGACTTCTTCGCCGTCAGCGGTGGCAGCTTCTCGACGGCGGCGCAGCGCTTTGATCCGTTCGATCAGCACTTTAACGCTGAAAGGCTTGGCGACATAATCATCGGCACCGAGCGAGAAGCCGATCAGTTCGTCGGATTCTTCCGCCTTGGCGGTCAGCATCACGATCAGCATGTCGCGTGTCGAAGGATCGGCGCGGAGCCGACGGCAAACATCCAGGCCATCGACCACCGGCAGCATCAAGTCGAGAATCACCAAATCGGGCGATTTCATCTGCGCTTGCAGAATGCCATCCTGCCCATCGTAGGCGCAAAGCACTTCGTAGCCAACTTGCTTGAGATTGTAGGCCAGCACATCGGCCAGCGAACGATCGTCTTCGATAATGAGAACTTTGGCTTTGCCCATACGATGCTAACAACCTTACTTGGGAGCGGTCAATGCTCCGTGATGCTTATGGCGAACAATGTCGCCTTCGACCAAATAAATGACATCTTCGGCGATGTTGGAGGCATGATCGGCGATGCGTTCGATATGTCGCGCAACGGAGAAACAGTGCAGCGCAGGGGGAATGAGTTCGTTTCGTTCCTGCATTAGCGATTGCAGTTCCAGGATGATGTCGCGGTTGTGGCGATCGACATCGTCATCCATCCGCATAATCCGCCGGGCGGCTTGTGCGTCGAGATTTACGAACGCATCGAGAGCACTGCGAACCATTTGCGTGGCTAGCGCCACCATGTGTGCCAGCGTTTCCGGCACGGGAAACTCCGGATATTCATCGATACTTTGCGAACGCTCGGCAATGTTGACCGCCAGGTCCGCGATACGTTCCAAATCGTTGTTCACTTTGAGCACTGTGGCGACGCGGCGCAAGTCGATGGCGACCGGCTGATGCAGCGCGAGCATCTTGAGACACTCCTCTTCGATGCGCACTTCGCGTTGGTCGACCAGGTCATCGGTGGCGATCACTTCGTCCGCCAACTCATGGCGACGCGAACTGAGCGACAACGTCGCCTTGTCGATCATCTCTTCCACAATGGCGGACAACGACAAAATCTCGCGATGGATATTCTCCATGTCGCGTTGTAAATGTTTACTCATGGGGCGCAATCTTTGCGGGCTAGTGGCAAAGCCGGATGGCCAGTGAAATGGGGAAGCGGGCTGGGGCTTCAACATACGCATCTCAAAGACCGCAAGGTGACCGGTGCGACATCCTTGCCGGACGAGCGACAGCTCGCCAACTAGCCAATGGCAATCTTTATAAAGACGCTCTGTGAAGATTGTGTTAGCGTACCATGAAGAGTGAAATCCGCCTACATCGAACGACTCCCAATAGGCGCTAAACGCTTGCTGGAAAGGAAGTTGCGCCAGCGACTTGTCATGCCTTGGGGAGCAGCACGAAGAATGTGCTTCCCTGCCGAGGCTTGCTCTGGACCCCTGCGCTGCCACGAAATGCCTGGGCCAAGTGCTTCACAATCGAAAGTCCCAGTCCCGTGCCGCCAAGTTCGCGCGAGCGGGCTTTATCGACCCGATAGAACCGCTCAAAGACCCGCGATTGATCCTGCGGGGCGATGCCAATGCCTGTGTCCTGCACCTCAATACGCACCATAACGCCGTCCTCGCGCCACCGCACGGTCACGCTGCCGTCCTCCGGCGTGTATTTGATGGCGTTATCGACGAGGTTGTTCAAAATCGTCAGCAAGCCTTCGTCATCGGCCAGGATCGAGAGCATTTGCGGAGGTGGATCGACAATCAGCGCGATGCGTTTCCCTTCCGCAGCACCGACATGTTGCGTCACGCAGGTCTCGACCACCTGCGAAACGGGCACCACGGCAATCTCAAAAACTTCCTGCCCTGCTTCCACTCGAGCGATTTGCAACAGATCGAGAATCAACTGATGCAAACGGTCGGCCTGTTCCTCGATGCGTCCCACGAAGATCAGATTGTGATCGGGATCGTTCACCGCCCCCAGGCGAAGCGTCTCGGCATACGCTTTGATCGATGCCAGCGGTGTTTTGAGTTCGTGCGAAACATTAGCGACCAGTTCGCGGCGCAAGTTTTCCAGGCGGCGCAGTTCCGTCACGTCGTGCAGCACCACCATCACGCCGGGACACGGTTCGCCAGGGAGTTTCGTGGCGCGGAGCGCGAGCACGCGCCGCGTCACGCCGGGAGATTGAAACTCTGTCTGTATCGGTGCAACGGCGACAAACGCCTGTTCGACGGCCTCAAGGACGGCGCGACTGCGGGTGACCTCCAGTAGAGGGCGGCCCACGACATCGGTGGTGACGAAGTCCAGGAGCGAACGGCCGGCTTCATTAGCCAGCACGATTTTGCGATCGGTATCGACCGCGATCACCCCTTCCACCATGCTCCCCAGCACGGTGGCGAGTCGCTCGCTGTTTTCGCGCAATTGCCCCAACCGCCTGTGCAGCTTCCGTTGCATTTGATTGAAAGCCGCGCCGAGCAAACCGAGCTCATCGTGGCTTTCGACATGGACGGGATGCTCGTCGTCGCCAGCCGCCACGGCTTGTGCGCCGTCGGTGAGATAGGTCAAAGGCCGGACGATGCGACCCACCACAACGAACGTGACGATGCCAGCCACCACAGCGCCCCCCAAGGCAACCAGCCAGAGTGAACGGGTCATGGTAGCGGGATCGCCGCGCAGCACGACCCACATCAGTGCTGCCGTGAGGGTTAGGTTTAACCCGGCGACAACGAGAAAAAGCTTCCAGAATAAGCGGGAAAACCACATGATTCTTGCCCGAGACGGTGATGCGCCTCGGCGCGGAGAGTGAATCGCTTTCGTTTACGTATAGCGACCCAGTTTAGTTGCCGCGCGGCGAGAACCCAATGGGTCAGAGGTCGGGATGGCGCGCCGCCCCCGAGTGGACAGAGTTCCAGTTACGCTTCACAACCCCAATGCCCCGCTCGGTTCGCGGGGTCGACGATGACTCGCAAGAAACAAAACCGCCCGACGTTTGCGGGGCACGTCGGGCGGTCTGCTGATGGTGGGCTATGGCTGGTTGAACGTGGGACGTTCAACCGGTGGGCTTACCACAGGACGACGGCATCGAAGCCACCGACCCATTGAGCTTGCGAGGTGTTATCGCCGAATGGATTGCCGATCCCGTCGTACCAATCGTAACGCACTTCGGGGCGAACGATCAGGTTGGCGTGAGGCGTCCAGTTCAGGCCGAGGCTGACTTCGTAGAAGTTGCCAGCGTATCCGCCTGGCGTGGCGACGTTGTTGCCAGCATCGGTCGGCGTGCTGGGACGCACACCGGCGACGCGAGTGCCGTCATCGTCACGGAACCATTCAGCACGCACACCGGCCTTCCAGCAGTCGTTGATGGTGTAGAACAAGTACTGGTTGATGCCGTACCATTCCGCATCTTGACCGCGGCTTAGCGCACTTTGCTGCCAGCCGTTGTCGTGCTGGAAGACATAGTTCAGCTTGTCGGTCACGTTGTAGCTAAAGACCAGGCTATACATGCTACGCGTCGAGTAAGCATCGTCGGGGTTGCCGGCCACGGTGGGCTCGGTGCCGCTAATGCCGGTCAGCGTAATCGTGTACTTTTCATGGTCAGGCGTGTAGATGGCACCGCCCAAGCCGGCAACGCGATCGGCACCGGGAACGCCATCGAAGCGATCCCAACCGTTCACAGCACCGCCGAGGAAGGTCCAGTTGTCGCCGGCTTTGTACGTTGCCAAAGCACCGGAATGGCTGAACGGTTCGCCGTATTGCATGGTGTATGCATGGGTAGCGAAGAAGTTGTTCGGCGCGGTGACCACTTCGTAACCAATGATGGTATAGAAGCGACCGACCTTCACCGACAAATCGCCATAGCCGACTTCACCGTACATTTGCGGCGTCACCAAGCCATAGTAGGGACTGCCATTCCACTTGGAAAGCAGGTCGCCACCCGTGGTGGTTTCCCAACCTTGTTCCGTGTTGTAAATCCAGTCGGTACCGTACAACACATCCAAGCGACCACCGATGTCCCAGCAGCATTCGCTGGTGTCGATCGACTTTTCCAGCACGCCATAGACCTGGTTGATTTGTCCATCGCTACGATCAGCGAAGGTCACTGGTCCATTGTACTTGCTGGTCGTGTTGTGGCTGTTGGCAAAGTAGCCGCCGTTGAGCCAGCCGTAAGCCTTGATGCCGCTGCAATTGTCTTGATTGAACAAGTTCCACTGCGGGCAGTCTTCTTCTTCGGACTCTTCAGCGCAAGCATCGCAATCGCCGGCGTCCTTGGTGGCTTGCACCATGTCGCTCGATGATTGCACTTCGTCGCCAGCAATTTCCGCAGCGACACTGCGGGCATCGCGAGCATCCGAAACAGAATAGACACGATATGCTTCATCGGCTTGCACGGTAACCGCGACACCGGTTGTCGTCGCGCATGCCAGTGCGGCCGCCAGAATCCAATTCACCTTCATATGTTTTCCCTCCTAGCTTCCGTCGTAGATGGTTCGGCCTAATGCCGTGCGGCGCGAAACGATTCCGTCGGTTACCCGAGCGATCTCTCGCCAACCTTCAATTTCCGTGATGCTCGGTAACACTTCCGTTCCGGCATGCCGCCAACCGCACTTGGTAAAAATGCCTCGGCTCCGCATAGAGCCTTTGGTTAGTGACCAGATCGAACTAATACAGGGCAAAAATCTATAAAACGCCGCACCAGCAACAAGGCTTGCGCGACGGGAAAAGCTTTGCCGAGAGGAAGAGTCAACGCAGCTTATGTAGTGTTAAGGCGTGCTAGCACAAAGCTGGATGCCGACAAGAAAGACCAAGAGCCGATGGCGTGGAGAGGTACGCCACCGGCTCAAGTCTTTAAGAGGCAAGGGTTTAGCTTGCAAATATATGGTTGCTTTAGATCTCCGTCGTCACGCCAGGAACCGGCACGGCATAGAAACCGTTGGCGTCAGGCTGAATGGGGGCTGGCGAATCGAAGTTCTCCAGCTTATCCACATCGCAAAGTGACAACTTCGAGTTGATGGCGTCTTCCCACTCGATTTCCTGGCCGCCATAGGTGGCCATACGGCCGAAAATGGCGGTCATGGTGCTCTTGGCGCCGTATTCGCCCTCGTTGGGACGCTCGCCCTTGCGGAGGTCGGCAAAGAGATCGTGGTGCTCCACTTGGTGGCCATCGCGTCCCGCCTTGGTATTCCAGATCATCTTGCCTTTGTGGTCGAAGATCTTGCCGCCGCCGATGTCGGCATTCCCTTGGCTGCCATGGGCGTATTCGGCTACAGGCGACCAGGTGTTGGGTATATGGCGGCATTGGCTCAGCATCTTCGAACCGTCGGCATAGGTGAACTCGACCATGTGATGATCGAAAATCTGGCCGAACTCTTGTCCCGTGCGAACCTGTCGTCCACCTTGGCCTTGCGCCTTGACGGGATAGCCATTCTTGAGCCAGTTGATCACATCCAAGTTGTGGATGTGTTGTTCGTTGATATGATCGCCGCTCAGCCAGTTGAAGTAGTACCAGTTATTGATTTGATACTCGAGTTCCGTTTGACCGGGGCGGCGCGGACGAACCCACACGCCGGCACCATTCCAATAGGCGCGGGTGAAGTTGATATCGCCGATCTTGCCATCTTGCAACTCGGTGATGATCTCGCGATACGCCCGTTCGTGACGGCGTTGCAAGCCAACTGCTATCGCCAGATCTTTCTTCTTGGCTTCGGCGGTCGCTTCCAACACGCGACGCACGCCTGGTGCGTCGACCGCAACGGGCTTCTCCATGAAGACGTGCTTGCCAGCCTTCACGGCGGCTTCGACATGCTGAGGGCGAAAACCAGGAGGAGTGGCGAGGATCACCAGGTCGCAATCGGTTTCCAGCACCTTTTTGTAATTATCGATGCCGTCGAACATCCGCTCCTGCGGCACATCGACCTTCTCGCCATATTGGCCTTTGAGGCCCCGCATCGCGCCTTGAACTTTATTGGCGAACACATCGCCCATGGCCACCAACTTGACCGAGCCTTCGGTATTCATGGCTTGCGCTGCGGCTCCGGTGCCACGACCGCCGCAACCGATCAAGCCAATCTTGATGGTGTCGCTACCGTAGGCATGCGCGGCGTTCGCAATATTCAAGCTGCTCGCCACCGCGCCACCCGCCACTAGCAGCGAGGAGGTCTTTAAGAAGTTGCGGCGGCTAGCGTTTTTGTCGGGGGAGTTGGTGTTCTTGGTGCTCATGCAAAATCTCCGAGAGGGGGAGCGACGAATTGGCTTGCGCTCGCCGGAAAAGTAATTTTGGTGGGAAAATTTACCAATGTGTTTGCCGAGAGAGGTTTGTCCACAACACGGTGGCTATTGGCGTTTTCACTGCCGTAAGGATAACGTACAGGCGCTGCTCATTCAATTATATGGTGGTGCGGGGGCGCAAATTCGGCTGGGAGAATTGCATTTTCCGCACGATTCCGGCGATGTTGGGGGGGATAGTTGAGGGCTAAAGTACTGTCTGACAATGGGTTAGCGAGAAAATGCGGTTAGTCATTCAAAAGCGCTTGTTGGATGGGAGGGGGGCCACTTAGAATGCTCCCAGTTACCCAAGGTAACCCCGCTTTCTGACCTCCCCAATTCCCGAGGCCTCCATGCAAGAGTCTCCCAATCCCTATGCGTCGCCCGTCATTACCGCGGATTACAACTATTCGCAGGCCGGCTTAGCTGGCGAAATTCAGCCTGCTTCGCAAGGCTTGCGGTTTGCGAACTATTTGGTGGATAGCATCATCCTGCAAGTAATTAGCTATCCCGCTGGTTACTTGATGGGAATGGCGTATGCGACCTCGGTGGTCAGTTCGGGGCGTGAGGTGACACCGGAGGATATAACGTTCTTGCAAATCATCGGCTTCTTTGTTGGGGTTGGGATTTCCGTCACCTATTACTTTCTTTCGGAACTGCTCTGCCAACGCACCCTGGCGAAGTTTCTTACCGGAACCAAGGTCGTGACCGCGGATGGCCGCGTCCCATCCGCTGGTCAAATTCTCGGTCGCACTTTTGCACGACTCATTCCTTTCGAGCCATTCTCTTTCTTTGGCGGCAAAGGCTTTCCTGTTGGCTGGCACGATTCACTGAGTGGCACGCGCGTCGTGAAGGCGAATGCTTAGTTTTCTCTTCTCGTCAACACCGGG
>JBGSHH010000623.1:0-1758 GCA_041752355.1 Pirellulaceae bacterium
CACCAGCATGCGGACATCGTTCTGCACGATCGCCAGCAGCATGTCGCCGATATCCTCGCGCAGGCGATCATCCAGTCGCCCCACCGAGCCGAAATCCAGCAGCCCAATCACGCCGCCGGGAAGCAGCACGAAATTGCCGGGGTGCGGATCGGCATGATAGAAGCCGTGTGCGAAAATCATCTTCATGTACAGTTCGGCGCCATGCCGCGCGACCGCCGCACAATCGATTTCCGCCGTCGCCAGATGCTCCGTTTCTTCCAGTTTGATGCCGACCAGATTCTCCATTGTCAGCACTTTGGACGTGCACAAATCGCTGAAAGGCCGCGGCACGCACACCGTGCGATCATGGGCGAACAGCGCCACGAATTGGTTTAGATTGCGTTCTTCCCGCCCAAAATCGAGTTCGCGCCGCAGGCCGCGCGACATCTCCGCGGCCGTCGCGCTAGGGCGATACGGCTGGAACTCCGGAATCCGTTCCGCGAGTGTCGCCAGTCCGGCGATCACGTCCAAATCCTCGCGGACTTTGCCTTCGATGTTGATGTGCTGGACTTTGACAACGACTTCCTCGCCTGTCAGCAATTTCGCCCGATGCACCTGCCCGATCGAGGCCGAAGCAATCGGCACGCTATCAAATTCGGCGAACAACTGCTCGATCGGCTGGCCCAGTTCACTTTCGATCAATTGGCGAATGTCGTCGAAATTATCGGCCGGCACATTGGCGCGCAGCGCTTTGAGCTCCTCGGCGATCGCCACACCGACGATATCGGGGCGCGTGCTCAGCAGTTGCCCCAATTTGATGAAGGTCGGCCCCAGTTCGGTAAGCGCCAGGCGAATGCGCGCTTCGCGCGTCAATCGCGCCAACGCTTCGCCATCGCGATCCTTCAGTTGGTCCTTGACGAAATCGACGTTCAACCGGCTGATCCAGTCCGCCAGTCCATACTTGCTGAGTACGGACAGGATTTCCGTCCAGCGCTTCACGTTGCGATAAATATGGGGGATGGCGCTGATGCGCATTGGTTGACCGAAGGAAGTGGGGGGCAAAAAGGGTTATAGTAATTGTACCTCACACTCGACGTGTCCCCAAGCGACGCCTCTAGCAATGAAATTCCGCCTTGCGAACTTGTTCGTGTTCATCACCATCGTGGCGGTGTTTCTTGGGCTGCGGCAGACGTTTCTAGTTGGAAACTTATCGACCACCAGCACGAGAGCGCATTGTTTGCCTCCCCTATTCGCGATGATTTTCGGTGTTTGGTCGTGTGTGGACGCGGGGAGGAGACGAGCGTCACCGTTGCTTTTACTGAAGATTGTTGGCTCTGCGGTGCTGGGAGCCGTATTTGTCGCAATCGCGTTGGTCTCTGAATTTGGCGAGACGTTGCGGAGGATTGACTATGGGGACTGGCCAGTTTTGTTGCCAGTCGTCTTGACGCACGCGGTATATGGTCTGGGCATTGGAGTAATCCTCTTGCTCGCACGCTGGCTTAATCAGGTGATGCGCGGCAATCGTCTCGAAACTCGCGCATAACTTTCTACACGGCGCCAGCTGCGTGTGAAATTCGACACTTGACGCCACCTTCCTGGCGTAAGAGACTAGTTCTTGCCTACCTCGGTCTAAACCTTCCAAACCCTTAAGCCTCACCGCCGCACGCTATCATGCCGCACTCATTCTACCGTTTGAATTTGGTTCTCTGCCTGATTCTACTGTGCTCGGTTGCATCTGCGGAAAACTGGCCGCAGTGGCGCGGTGCCAGCCACGACGGG